>CAZIIB010000082.1:0-7842 GCA_964539125.1 uncultured Thermoanaerobaculia bacterium
CGTCTTCCACCCCTGGGGCGACTTCCTGCTCCACGACGTCGGCACCGGCGACGGGGTGGTGCAGGTCGGCGGCGCGGCGACCCGCAACATGCTGCGCACGGCGCCACTCTGGGGCTTGCGCACCCGCTCCCACCTGATGCACGACGGCCTCGCACTGACCCCGGAGGAGGCCATCGTGCGCCACAGCGGCCAGGCGCAGCCGTCGACCGACGCCTATCGAGCACTGACGCGACAGGAGCGGCGCGAGCTGCTGGCCTTCCTCGGCTCGCTGTGAGGAGGGTCGAGCTCGTCGAAGGCGTCCTCGTCGCTGCTCCGCCATCGATCGAGGAATAAGGTAACCTTCCCGGTCGGCTCATGGTATGGCGGCGGTTCTACCCTGGGTGGGTGGCCGCGGGCGGGCCCGATGAGGGGCTTCCGCCGCGGCTTTCGCGCACCCGATGATGGAGCTTTGGCCGCAACTGTCGGAGGGGCAACCCGAGGAGGAGAGGAACCGGATGAACGAGGAACGGATTCGACGTCGTGGCTGGATCGTAGGACTACTTCTCGGCCTCGCCCTCGCGGGCCAGGCGGCTGCCGCACCCGTGTCCGGCGCCACCCGGGTCCGGATGACCAGGGCCTACGGCGAGCTGCCGCTGCTCTTCGAGCGCAACGAGGGGCAGACCGATCCGGCGGTGGACTTCCTGTGCCGCGCCGGCGGCATGACCCTGTGGCTCGCCGGCGGCGAGTCGGTGATCGAGCTCCGTGGCCACGAGGACGATCCCGCGAGCGTGGTGCGTCTGCGCCTGGCCGGCGCGGCCGGGCATCCCGAGGCGCTCGGCGAGCGCCGGCAGGCGGCGCGGACGAACTACCTCCTCGGCGCCGACCCGGCGCGGTGGCACACCGGCGTCGCGAACTTCGCCGCCGTGCGCTATCGCGGCGTCTACCCGGGCATCGACCTCGTCTACCACGGCGATCGCCGGCGGTTGGAGTACGACTTCGAGGTCGCTCCGGGCGCCCGTGCGGAGCGCATCCAGCTGCGCGTCTCGGGCGCCGAGCAGGTCGAGCTCGGCGACGACGGCGCGCTCCGCATCCGTACCGCGGCGGGGGTGCTCACCCAGCCGGCGCCGGTCGCCTGGCAGGACGGTCCGGCGGGGCGGACGCCGGTGGCGGTGCGCTACGCGATGGAGCCGCCGGCGCCGGACGGCGCCCGTGAGGTGCGGCTTGTCATCGGCGACCACAACCCGGGACGGCGGCTGCTGATCGACCCGGTCCTGAGCTACGGCACCTTCCTCGGCAGCACCGACGAAGACCTGGCCTACGGCATCGCCGTCGACGCCTCCGGCAACGCCTACGTGACCGGTATCGCCCACGCCGGCAGCTTCCCGACCACCAGCGGCGCGCTGCAGGAGACCTTCGCCGGCGGCACCTACGACGCCTTCGTCTCCAAGCTCGACCCGACGGGCAGCACCCTCCTCTACTCGACGTTCCTGGGAGGCACGAACAGCGACGAAGCGCACGGCATCGCCGTCGACGCCGGCGGCGACGCCTACGTGGTCGGGTACACCCAGTCGCCCGACTTCCCGACCACCGCCGGCGCCCCGCAAACCGTCCCGCCCGGAGGGACCCGCGACGCCTTCGTCTCCCGGCTCGACGCCACCGGCAGCAGCCTCGTCTACTCGACCTACCTCGGCGGCAGCGACCGGGACTACGGTCGCACGATCGCCGTCGGCGCGGGAGATGACGCCTGGGTGGCGGGGGAGACCTTCTCCGCCGACTTTCCAACCTCCAGCGGTGCGCTGCAGGAGACCCGGCCGGGATCGAGCGCCGCCTTCGTCACCCGGCTCGACACCGCCGCCGTCTCCCCCGTGATCTCGACCTACCTGGGAGGAACCGCGACCGAGGTCGCCTTCGGCATCGCCGTCGACGCGGCGGGAAACTCCACGGTCACCGGCAGGACGTACTCGGATGACTTCCCGGTCAGCGCCGGCGCCTTCCAGACCACCCGGGCCGGGGATTCGGACGCCTTCGTCACCCGGCTGACCCCGTCGCTCGATGCGCTCGTCTTCTCCACCTACCTCGGTGGCGCCGACAGCTCCGACACGGGAAGGGGCGTCGCCCTCGACGCAAGTGGTGACACCTACTTGGTCGGCGAGACCTTCTCGACTGACTTCCCGACCACCGTCGGCGCCTTCCAGACCGTCTTCGCCGGTCTCGAGGACGTCTTCGTGGCCCGGCTCGACGCCACGGGTAGCAGCCTCGTCTACTCGACCTACGTCGGCAGCACGTCGCAGGACAGGGGCGGCGGGATCGCCGTCGACGCCGACGGCAACGCGTGGGTGACCGGGGAGACCGCCGGCCTCGACTTCCCCGTTTCCGGTGACGCACTCCAGCCCAGTCACGGAGGAGGTTCCGGCGACGCCTTCATCAGCCAGATCGCCGCCGACGGCGGCAGCCTTCCCTTCTCGACCTACCTCGGCGGCGGCGGCGAGGACGCCGGCGCCGGCATCGCCGTCGACGCCAGCGGCGCGTACATGGCCGGGTGGGCCATCTCCTCCGACTTCCCGACCACCGACGGCTCGGTCCAGCCGGTCCACGCCGACGACGGCGGCGACTACGACGCCGTGGTCGTCAAGCTCGGCCTGCCGGCGCCGAAGCCGCTCGAGGTCCCGACGCTGTCGCCCGCGATGCTCGCGCTGCTCGCCCTCGCTCTCGCAGGCGCGGGAGCGGTCTGGCTGCGGCGAGGGACGCGGACAGCATGAGCGGCATGCGGCACTGGCGCACGGATCGGATGAGGGGATCGCGGCCCGTTTTGCGCGAACCGGATCCGCACGGCCACCGCCGCTCCCTGCCGACCCGTCGCTCGACACCGTCGTGCTGGCCACCGACACGACCTACGTGCTGGCGATCGCCGGCGCCGACGAGGACGCCAACGCCACCGGCGACCTCGACGTCACGGCCGGCGGCCCCTTGCGCATCGAGGGCAGCGGCTCGACGATCGACGCCGACGGCATCGACCGGGTGATCCACGTCCTCGCCAGCGGCGAGCTGACCGTCGACGGGGTGACGATCACCGGCGGCGACCGGCCGCGGACCAGCATGGACGACCTGACCGGCTCGGGGGGCGGCATCCTCGACCAGGGCGCCGCGGAGCTGTACGACAGCTTTGTCACCGGCAACACCTCGGAACCGGACGGAGCGGGCATCGCCCACCTGGGGACCGCGTTGCGGGTGGAGCGAAGCACCATCTCCGACAACCCGGGAGCGGACTTCACCGGCCAAGGAAGCGGTATCTACAACGACGGCGACGGCGCGGTGCTCGTCAACAGCACCATCTCGGGGAACAATGGGGGGCTGGTCGGCGGCGTCGCCAACATGTACGGCCGGTTCCTCACGATCGTCAACTGCACGATCACCGGCAACCGGGTGAACCCGGCCGCCAACACCGCAACCTCTTCAACATCGGTACCGTCGAGATCGTCGACTCGGTGATCGCCAACCCCGTCGCCGATCGCAACTGCTTCAATCCCCCGGGCGTCGGCACCCTGATCAGCGACGGCCACAACATCGAGTCGTCCACCGATTGCGGCTTCACCGGGACCGGGGACCTGCAGAACACGGATCCGTTGCTCCTGTCCCTGGCCGACAATGGCGGGCCTGCCCCGACGCACGCCCTGGCGCCGGGCAGCCAGGCCATCGACGCCGGCGAAAGCGCCACCTGCGAGGCGACCGACGAGCGCGGCTTTCCCCGTCCCGCCGACGGCGACGGCAACGGCACGGCGATCTGCGACATCGGCGCCTACGAGCTGGCCGCTCCGTCGCTCCTCGAGGTGCCGACCCTCGGCACCTGGGGGCTACTCGCCCTCGCGCCGCTGTTGGCCGGAGCCGCCGTGGCAAGGCTCCGGTAGGGGGCCTCAGCCGATCCCTGCGCGGGCCCGGTAATGCGTCAGCCCCCCCGGCGCGCGAAGAGCTGCACCCAGACCACTACGAAGCCGTCCGGCGTGTCACCGAAGGCCACGCCCAAGCCGGTGTCGCGGGCGAGGGGGAAGAGGATGTTCGCGCGGTGATGCCGGCTCGCCATCCAACGGTCCACCACCTCGGCCGGCTCGAAGATCCCCTTGGCGATGTTCTCGGCGACGAACCGGTACGGCCCGTAGAGCGACTGCTCCAGCCGGTCTCCCGGTCCCGTGCCTTCAGGGCTGGTGTGGGAGTAGTAGCCCCGATGCAGCATGTCCTCCGCCTGGCGCTGGGCCACGGCATCGAGCACCGAGCTCTCGTGCACCGGGGGGACCCCCGCCTTATGGCGCGCCTTCGCCACCTGTTCGAGGGCGATCTTCCGGACCTCGGCGAGATCCGCCAGGGGCGCGGCTAGACGGTGCTGCTCCGAGAGCTTCGGCACCGCGAAGAGGATCGCAACCGCCGTTCCGCTGGTACCGTCGGCCACGCCCACGCCGAGCTCCTCGAACGGCCCCAGGACCGCGTCCCGATACGAGCTGCCACCTGCCCGGCCCCAGTTGCGGACCATGGCCGCCGGCGGGTCGAACCCCAGGATCGCCCGCTCGGTCCATCGGTGGGCCTCGTAGCCCTGGGCGAACAGCCGCCGGGAGACCGTGGAGATGCCCCGGCCGTCGTACTCGACGCTCCCCGCGGCGGCGATCTCCTGCGCCCGCCGCTGCGCGACGGAGCACAGGCGCGAGTCGACTCTCAACACCTCGAGACCGGCGGCGGTGCGCGCCTGGTCGATCTGGTCGACCACGGCCCGGCGGGCGGCGCCGTCCTCCGGGCCGCAGACGGCCGAGGGGACGGACGGAGCGGACGGGGTGACGGCGGCGATCCAGAGGGCCGTGAGGGCGAAGAGGCTCACCTCGAAACCTTACTCCAGCCCTTCCTCGGCCGCCAGGCTCAGGTGCTTGCGCACCGTTCGCCCTTGGGCTAACGTCTCGTCGTCGGCAGCGGGTCCGCCGGCCGCGGCGCGATCCGACGCAACCCCGTGGACGAGCCTCCGAACCCTCACCCCGCCGAAGCTGCCTCTCGGCCTGTTTCCAGCGAGGGCTGACCGTGTCGATCCTCTTCGTCGTCGACCGGCCGGAGGACTGGCCACTGGAGGTCCCCGGAGTCGAGCTGGTGCCGGCCCGCGCCTACCTCGCCGACCCCGGCTTCAGCGCGCTCCGCGGGGCGAAGCTCTTCAACCTCTGCCGGTCCTACCGCTACCAGAGCCTGGGGTACTACGTCTCCCTCCTCGCCACCGCCCGCGGCCACCGCCCTCTGCCCAGCGTCACCACCATCCAGGATCTGAAGACGCCCTCCGTGATCCGCTCCCTCTCGGGGGACCTCGACGACCTGATCGGCAGGAGCTTCCGACCCCTGACCTCCGACGAGTTCACCCTCTCGATCTACTTCGGGCGCAACGTGGCGAAGCGCTACCGGCGCCTCGCCCTCCAGCTCTTCAACCTCTTCCCGGCTCCGCTCCTGCGCGCCGGCTTCGCCCGCTCGATCCGCACCGGCCGCTGGGAGATGAAGAGCCTGCGCCTGATCGCGGCCAGGGACATCCCGCCCGAGCACCACGAGTTCGTCCTCGGCGCCGCCGCCGAGTACTTCCGGGGCCGGCACCGCACCGGCGCCCGCCGGCCGCCGAGCCGGTTCGACCTGGCGATCCTGGTCAACCCGGAGGAGCCCTATCCGCCGTCGGACGACCGGGCGATCCAGAAGCTCGTGCGGGCGGCGGCCGAGCTGGGGATCGCGGCCGACGTCATCGGGCCGGACGACTCCGGCCAGATCGGCGAGTACGACGCCCTCTTTCTGCGCGAGACCACGCGCGTCGACCACCACACCTACCGCCTGGCCCGGCGGGCGACGGCCGAGGGGATGGTGGTGATCGACGACCCGGACTCCATCCTGCGCTGCTCGAACAAGGTCTTCCTCGCCGAGCGCCTGGCCCGCGCCCGGGTCCCGACGCCCAGGACGGTGATCGTCCACAAGGGCAACGTCCGGGAGGCCGGCGCGGAGCTCGGCTTCCCCTGCATCCTCAAGATGCCCGACAGCTCCTTCTCGCAAGGCGTCTTCCGGATCGCCGACGAGACCGTCTTCGCCGCCACCGCGCAGCGCCTCCTCGCCACCTCCGACCTGCTCATCGCCCAGGAGTTCGTGCCCACCGAGTTCGACTGGCGGATCGGAGTGCTCGACCGCCGGGTGCTCTACGCCTGCCGGTACCACATGGCCCGCGGCCACTGGCAGATCGTCCAGCGCGATACCCGCGGCCGGGCTCGCTACGGGCCGGTCGAGGCGGTTCCGGTCGAGGAGGCTCCGCGGGGGGTGGTCGCCACGGCGCTGCGCGCCGCGAACCTCATGGGCGACGGCCTCTACGGCGTCGACCTGAAGGAGAGGGGCGGCAAGGTCCACGTCATCGAGGTCAACGACAACCCGACCCTCGAGACCGGCTTGGAGGACGGGGCCCTGGGGGACGCGCTCTACTCCCGGGTGATGGAGGTCTTCCTCGAGCGCCTGGAGAGGATGACCGTGGGCCGGAACAACGGGCCGTGAGCCCCTTCGACCGCTACGGGATCGAGCTCGAATACGCCCTGGTCGACGGCGAGACCCTCGCCGCCCTGCCGGTGGCGGATCGGCTGCTGGCGGCCGTCGCCCGAACCGGGGACGGGGCGCCGGAGCCCTGGCCCTCGGACGTCGAGCTCGGACCGCTGGCCGTCTCGAACGAGCTCGTGCTCCACGTCGTCGAGCTCAAGACCGCCGGTCCCGCGCCGGCCCTCGAAGGGCTGGCGGACCACTTCCAGGCCGGGGTCCGCCGGCTCGAGGAGGCCCTCTCGCCGCTCGGCGGCCGTCTCCTGCCTACCGCCATGCACCCCTGGTTCGACCCGGCGACCGAGACCCTCCTCTGGCCCCACGAGGCGAGCGAGATCTACCGCGCCTACGACCGGATCTTCGGCTGCCGCGGCCACGGCTGGTCGAACCTCCAGAGCACCCACCTCAACCTGCCCTTCGCGGGCGACGACGAGCTCGCTCGCCTGCACGCGGCGATCCGCCTGGTGCTACCCATCCTGCCGGCGCTGGCGGCGAGCTCGCCGGTGGTCGAAGGGCGCCCGACCGGCCTGGCCGACAGCCGGCTCGAAGCGTACCGGACCAACTCCCGCCGCTTCGCCTCGATCACCGGCCGGGTGATTCCCGAGCCGGTCTACACCCGGGCGGCGTACGAGGCGGAGATCCTCGGCCCGATCTATCGCGACCTGGCGACCCTGGACCCGGAGGGGATCCTGCGCCACGAGTTCGCGAACGCCCGTGGAGCGATCGCCCGCTTCGAGCGCGGCTCGATCGAGATCCGGCTGATCGACGTCCAGGAGGCGCCGCGCGCCGACCTCGCGGTGCTCGCCGCGGTGGTGGGCGCGCTGAAGCTGCTGGTCGCCGAGCGCTGGGCGCGGCGGGCCGAGCAGGCGGCCTGGCCGGTCGAACCGCTGGCGGCGCTTCTCGGCCGGACCATCGCCGAAGCCGAGCGGGCCCCGATCGAGGACCCCGCCTATCTCGCCGCTTTCGGCTTCCGCGGGGCGCCGCCGGTTCCGGCCGGCGACCTGTGGCGGCACCTGGCGGCCGAGGCCGGAGCCGCCGGCACTCTGGACGAGGCGGTCTTCGGCCCGGACCTCGACGTGATCCTCACCGAGGGCCCCCTCGCCCGCCGTATCCTCGAGGCCACCGGCCCCCACCCCGCCCACGAAAGGCTCCACGAGGTCTACACCCGCTTGGCCGACTGCCTGCAGGACGGAGAGATGTTCCGGCCGTAGGGCGACGACCGAGAGGTTCCCGCCGAGGTTCCTCGACCGCGCTCGGAACGACAAGGAGAGGTGAGTCGCGGCGCAAGCC
>CAZIIB010000082.1:7852-9697 GCA_964539125.1 uncultured Thermoanaerobaculia bacterium
AGAGGGCGACCCCGCTTTCCCCCCCATCTCCTCCAAGCGGAAGGGGGACAGCGACGATGAACAGGGCACCGACGAAGCGTCCGACCCCGGAGGGCCCGGGGGCTCCCGCCCGGCGACCGGAGCGCAACCCCGAGGAGTCCGACCCCGGAGGGCCGGGGGCTCCCGCCCGGCCCGGCCTCACGAGTCACAGGAAGGTGGCCCCGTCTTCTCATCGCTGTCACACGAGCGCGACATCCTCGTCCCCGGAAACGAGAGCCCACGCGGGGGCACCCTCGAGACCCCCGCATCCCCAAGGAGGAGGAAAACCGCATGTCACAGTCCCGTAGCCGTTTCGCCCTCGGCCTGGCGATCCTCGCCCTGGCCGCCCTCGCGGCCGCCGCGGCCCCCGTCCACGCCGCCAACATCTCCGGCGCCGGGGCCACCTTCCCTTACCCGATCTACGCCAAGTGGGCCGCCGCCTACAAGGCCCAGACCGGGATCGGCCTCAACTACCAGTCCATCGGCTCCGGCGGTGGCATCAAGCAGATCGAGAACAAGACCGTCGACTTCGGCGCCTCGGACAAGCCCCTCAAGCCCCAGGAGCTCGACGCCCACGGCTTGATGCAGTTCCCCACCGTCATGGGCGGCGTCGTCCCGGTGGTCAACATCGAGGGGGTCGGTGCCGGCAAGCTCAAGCTCGACGGCGCCACTCTCGCCGACATCTACCTGGGCAAGATCAGCAAGTGGAACGACCCCGCCATCACCAAGCTCAACCCGGGGCTGAAGCTCCCGTCGCGGGCGATCACCGTGGTCCACCGCTCCGACGGTTCCGGCACCACCTTCATCTTCACCCACTACCTCTCCCAGGTGAGCTCCACGTGGCAGAGCCAGGTCGGAAACGACGCGTCGGTCTCCTGGCCCGCCGGTGTCGGCGGCAAGGGCAACGAAGGCGTCGCCTCGTACGCCAGCCGGATCAACGGGGCGATCGGCTACGTCGAGTACGCCTACGCGCTCCAGAACCACCTGGCCTACGTGCTGCTCAAGAACCGGGACGGCCACTACGTCTCCCCCAGCTCCGAGAGCTTCCAGGCCGCGGCCGCGGGCGCCGACTGGGCCCACGCCCCGGGCTTCTACCTGCTGCTCACCAACCAGCCGGGTGCCGAGAGCTGGCCGATCGCCGGCGCCACCTTCATCCTGTTCTACAAGAAGCAGGGCAAGCCCGAGATCGGTGAGCAGGTGCTCAAGTTCTTCGACTGGGCCTACGACCATGGCGATAACATGGCGAACCAGCTCGGCTACGTGCCGCTTCCGGACAGCGTCGTCGAGCTGATCCGCAAGGCCTGGGCCGACGAGATCACCGGTCCGAGCGGCAAGGCCGTCTGGGTGGCTTCGCAGTCGATGCACTGAGGCCCAGGCAGCACCCGATCGATGCCCCGAGCGACCTCCAACCTCTCCGCCGGCGGGACCGTGCACGACACGGCCCGCCGGCAGAGCGTTTCAGACCGCCTGTTCGAAGGTACGACCCTGACCCTGGCGGTCGTCGTCCTGGCGATCCTCGCCAGCATCCTGTTCGCCCTCTTCGTCGGCGCCTGGCCCGCCCTCCACAAGTTCGGATGGCGGTTCCTCACCTCCGACGCCTGGAACCCGGTCACCCAGGAGTTCGGGGCGCTGGTGCCGATCTACGGCACCCTGGTGACCTCGGCGATCGCCATGGTCATCGGAGTTCCGGCGAGCTTCGGGATCGCCGTCTTCATCACTCAGCTCTGCCCGGTCTGGCTCAAGCGGCCCCTGGCGACCGCCATCGAGCTTCTGGCCGCGATCCCCAGCATCATCTTCGGCATGTGGGGGCTGTTCGTGCTCGCCCCG
>CAZIIB010000083.1:0-9696 GCA_964539125.1 uncultured Thermoanaerobaculia bacterium
CGCCGAGATCGCCATCAACCTCCTGGGGGCGGAGCAGTTCGTGCTCCTGCTCAAAGAGGAGGACCCGCCGCAGTGCGAGGTCGCTCTCGGCGAGAGCATCGAGGACGACCCCCTCTATCAGAACGGCAGCTACCGTGGCGGCGACCCGATGGTCGACGAGGCCCTCTCCGACGGCGTGCTCCGTCTCGGCCCCTACGACGGGTCGCGCGCGCTGGCGGCCGTGCCGCTCCGGGTCCACGACGCGGTGGTCGGCGCCCTGGTCGTGCTCAAGCTCTTCGACCACAAACCGATGCTCCGGGGCGAGGATCGCGACCTGCTCGACCTGCTCTCCGCTCACGCCGCGTCGGCTCTGTTCGCCGCGCGCCTGTACGCGGCCAAGGACCGCAAGCTGCGCAGCCTCGAGAGCCTGGTGAAGCTGGCGCGAGGCGAGAAGTGACCGCATCGGCCTCGCCGTGACGTAGAGCCCCCGACCATGGCCATCTCCGGCAATCTCGAAGACGTCTCGGTCGCCGACGTAATGCAGTTCATCCACCTCGGCCGCCGGACCGGGGCGCTCATCCTCCGCTCGGAGGGCGAGCAGGCGATGATCGGCTTCCACCGGGGCAAGCTGGTGAGCGCCGGAAGCCCACGCACCCCCAGGCTGGGCGAGCTGTTGATCCGCTCCGACCTGCTCAGCCGCGAAGAGCTCGATCGGGCAGTCCAGACCCAGGAGGACGAGCCCGAGCATCGAAGCCTCGGCCAGATCCTCATCGCGCACGGGGCGATCGGCCCCGAGAGCCTGCGTCAGGTGGTGGGCCAGCAGATCGAGGACACCATCTCGGAGCTCGTGGGGTGGGATCGCGGGACTTTCGAGTTCGTGGTCGACGACCTCCGGCCGATCGACGACATCGCCCTCTACCCGGGCGACGTGGTCCCTGACGCCGACATCAACACCCAGATGGTCTTGCTCGAGGCCGCGCGGATCTTCGACGAGCGCAACCGCGACACCTCGGGCGACAGCGACGAGACTCACCCGGCCCTCCCGGCGCGCGGCTCGGACGGGCCCCTGTCACCGGCCTCCGGGTTCGAGCCCGATCGGGGCGTGGCCTCGGTGGTCGCCGAAGCGCCCGCCGAGATCGGCTGGATGACGCCGGCGATCCTCGACGAGATCGGCGTTCACCGGTTGCAGATCGTCACCTCGGACGCCGATCTCATCGAGGCCCTCGATCACGCGCTGCCTCCGGGCTTCGCCTCGGTGGAACCGGTCGGCCAGCGGACCGCGGGCAAGGCCTTCCCGGGCCACGAGGCGCCGATCGTCCTGCTCGACCTGCGCGGCGACGAGGTGAGCCTGGACGAGCTCGCGCGGCTGCGCCGGACCCGCGCCGGCACGCCGCTGGTCGCCCTGGTCGCTCCCGACGCCCCGATCGGCAAGATCTACGAGGCCGGCGCCCTCGCCGCGCTGCCTCCGGAGGTCGACGCGATCATCTCCTGCGTCGAGAACCTGGCGCGCAACCGGCGCCGGAGCGCCCTGCATCCGAGCCTGGGGGGCGAGCCCGACACCTCGGAGAGCCCGGGTGTCGAGCGGCTCCGCCGGGTCTTCGGCGACCTGCGCTCGGGGCTGATCTCGGCCACCGTGGCCCTCAACCTGATGCACATCATCTCCGAGTCGGTGGAGCGGGCGATCTTGTTCCTGGTCAAGCGCGACAGCCTCTCCGCCCTCGGGGCCTTCGGGGCGGCGGCCGACGGGCTGCCCCTGGCCGACCAGGCGCGAGGGATGACCCTGTCGCTACGGGACGACAACGCACTCACCCAGAGCTATCAGCGCCGCGAGGTGGTGAGCACCGACTTCGCCGAGGCCGGACTCTCGCCGAAGATGGCCTCGGCCCTCGGCCGTCCCGCCAACGACAGGATCGTGGTCTTCCCGGTGCTCGGCGCCCAGCGGGTGATCTCGGTGATCTACACCGACAACGGCGAGAACGAGAGCCCCATCGAGGACATCGACATTCTGGAGCTGGCTACGGCTCAGGTGGGAATGGCCTTCGAGAACGAGCTGCTGCGCCGGCAGATTGATCGGCAGGGCTAGGGTCTTCGACGCGGCGTTCGCGGGCTGGCCACCGGGGTCGCCTCACGGGTAGATAGGGGCCCTCCGCCAAGGCTCGGGCTTCGTCGGGGCGTCGTTCCACGAGCTGAGGTAGAAGCCGGCGCGGCTCGTTGGGCTCAGTGCCCTGGGGGAGGGGCCGCACCAGGCGGGCCGCCGCCCATGGGATTGAAGGGCTTCTCGGTGTAGCCCTCGGGGACGTCGTAGGTGCCGGCGGGTGGCGTGGCGTCGGGCTCGGCCGAGACCAGCTCCTCCCGGCTGCTGGTCGCCCCCCCCATGGCATGGACCTGGGTCTCGATCAGGACCGGCACACCCTTGAGCTTGAGCAGCTCGTCCACCGACGAGCCGCCGCCCGGCTGAAGCGAGGCCATCGCCCGAACCAGCTTCTTGAACGAGTCCTGGTCCATGTCGATGGCCTCGGTCATCCAGACCGTCGAGTCCACCTTCATGCCCATCTGGTTCGACAGGTGCACCTCGTACTTACGAGCGTCCCAGCCGTTGATCTCCTTGTGCTCGTCGGAAGGCTCGACCGAGGCGTTCATCTTCATCATCTCGAGCACCTGGCTCATCTGCTGTCGCTGCGCCTCCGGCACCAGCGAGGGCAGGTCGACGGGCAGGTCGAGCGCCGAGTAGCTCTTGTTCTGGTGATCGATGAGGTAGAGCTTGTTCCGGTCGAACCGGACCAGGATCTCGGTCTCGCCGTCGTCCCGGCGCGCCCCCTTCTTCCCGACCCAGAGGGTGCTCTCGGAGTCGCGAGCGGGCTGGGTGTGCCCCATCGCCGTCATCTCGCCCGTGTGGTTCTTCATCTCGATCCGGGTGTCGGCGCGGGCGGCGAGACCGCCGCCCAGGAACAGGGCGACGAAGAAGGCGAGGAGGAGGATGTTCGATCTGTGCATGAAGGCTCTCCTGGGTTCGTGACCTCGGTGGGTGCTCACGGGCCCACGCATCATACCGGACTTCCTCGTGGAGCACGGCTTGCAGGCCGGTCTCCGAGGACGGCTTGACGCGGCAACTACCCAGGTAGTACTATCGCGGTCGTAGAGAACGTCCGAAGGAGTCACGGATGACGGACAAGCATCGCCTTGGAGACCTCCAACTCGCCATCATGCGTCAGCTCTGGCGCAGGGGCGAGGCGAGCGTGGCCGAGGTCCACGGCGACCTCGAAGAGGCTCGTGGCCTCGCGCCCACCACCATCGCCACGATGCTCAACAAGATGGAAACCAAGGGGGTCGTCACCCACCGGAGCGAGGGTCGCCGGTACCTGTACCGGCCCACGGTCACCGAGGCCGCCGTCCGCCGGACGATGGTGGGCGAGCTCACGGACCGGCTGTTCCGCGGCGAGGTGACGGCGCTGGTCAGCCACCTGCTCGCCGAGCACGAGATCGACCCCGACGAGATCGCGCGCCTCAAGGCGCTCATCGCCGAGCACGAACGCCGCGACGCGGAGGAGGAGACCTGAGATGGAGACCCTCTGGACCCCGATCGGCCCGGGCCTCTGGGCGCCGGTCCTCGCCTGGCTCGGCACCTACCTGGTGCACTCCACCCTGCTGCTGGGCGCCGCGTGGGGCGTCGGGCGCTGGCTCCGCCGGCGCGAGCGCGCGGGGGGCCTCGCCCTGGAGGAGAGGCTCTGGAAGGCCGCCCTCGTCGGCGGCCTGCTGACCGCCGGGCTCCAGGTCGGTCTCGGAGCCCTGCCTCACCCGCTCGTCGCGACGGTCTCCCTGCCGGCCGTGGCCGCTCCGGCGGCCTCGAGCATCTCCCCCGCTGCCGGAGGGCCGGCGGCCGGCGTCTTCGTCGCCGCTCCATCGCCCATCGGGGCCGTGAGCGCCCGGGGAGCCGGCCGGCCCGACCCGCGGCTCGCCTCCCTGGCCGCCCTCCTCCCGGGCTGGCAGCGCTTGACGCTGGCAGGGTGGCTGGCGGGCGCCTGGATCCTCTCGCTGGTGCTCGTCGTGTCCTGGATCCGCCTGCGTCTCTCCCTGCGGCGCCGCCGGGACGTGGGGTCGGGGCCGGCGCGCCGCGCCCTCGACCGGTTGCTCGCGCGGTCCGGCACCCGCCGCGTGCGGCTGACGGGCACCGGCCGCCTGCCGGTGCCGGTCGCCCTCGGAGTGGGCGAGCGCGAGATCTGCCTGCCCCGCCGTGCCCTCGAGGAGCTCGACGGCCGCCAGCAGGAGGGCCTGGTGGCCCACGAGCTCGCCCATCTCGAGCGCTGGGATCCGGTCTGGCTGCTGGCGGCGAGAGCGCTCGAGAACCTGCTCTTCTTCCAGCCGCTGAACCGGCTGGCCCGCCGGCGGCTGCAGGAGATCTCCGAGTACCGGTGCGACGCCTGGGCGGTCGCCGCCACCGGCGACCGGCTGAGCCTGGCGCGCTCCCTCACCGAGGTAGCGGGCTGGCTCACCGACCGGTGCCACACCGCGCCGGTGCCTGGGATGGCGCGTGGCCGACGGAACCTGGGAGACCGGGTGCGGCGGATCCTCGAGCCCTCCGCGGTCGCCGGAGACGACCGGACCTCGCGGCGACGGGCGATCCTGGCGCTCTCCGTCGCCTTGCCCCTGACCGCCCTGCTCGCCCCGGGGATGAGCCCGGCTCGTCTGGCGGTCGAGACACCTCCCGCGACCCCGGCGGCTCCCGGGGCGGCCGCCGACCCGGTGGGCGCGGAGCCTCCGGCCGCTCCCGCGGCCGAGGAGGTGGCGCCGGCAGCGAGACCGGACGAACCGGAGGCGGCGCCGGACCGGAACCGGGGAGAGGACGAGGATCTCGATCGCCCCGAAGGCCGCGACCTCTCTGGAGAGATCGATCCGGAGGAGCTCGCCGCGGCTGTCGCCCGCGTTCAGGAGGCGGTCCCCGACCCGGCGGCCCTGGCCGAGCTGGAGCGGCGGATCGAGCACGCGGTGCAGCAGGTGACCCAGAGCCAGAGCGCCGCCCTCGCAGCCCAACGCCAAGCCATGGAGGAGCTCCAGCGCGAGCTCGACCGGGAGCTCGCCGCGGTTCCCGAGGGCCGGGAGCTCACCTCGAAGGAGCTACAGCGCCTCCACGGGCAGCTTCGCGAGCTGGCCGAGCAAGCCCGAAGCGAAGCGGAGGCGGCGCAGCCCTCCGAAGCCGAGCTGAGCGAGCTCCGGGAGCTCTCAAGGCAGCTCGCCGCGGAGGCCCGGCCCGACACCCACGAGATCGAACGGATGAACCGCGAGATCCAGCAACGGGTCCGGGCCGAGGTCGAACACGCCAACCGGGAGATGGAGCGGACGAGCCGGGAGCTTCGCGAAGAGATGCTGCGGCGTACCCGCACCCAGCAGAGCGCGGCGCGCCGCCAGGTGGAGCAGCAGATGGAGGCGGCCCGACGCCAGATCGAGGCCGAGCGCCAGGAGCTGGAGCGCCAGCGCGACGAGCTGGAGCGGCAGCGCCGGCAATTCGAGCGGCAGAGGGAGCGCGAGCGCGAACGGGTGCGCCAGGAACGCCGCGAGGGCGGGGAGAGCTCCCCGCCCCCGACGTCCTGACTGGTCAGCCTGAGAAGTAGAACCGCGCCGCTACGCGGTGCCGCTGCCGCTTTCGAGCTTCAGATTCTTGACCATCTGGAGGAAGGCGTCCGTCTGCGGCTCGACGGTCTGCTCCGGACCGGTGAGCTTGAAGAACCAAGGTCCGCCGGGGCCTTCCACGACGGCGCCCAGGAGCATCGAGCCCTCCTGGGGCGCCTGGCTGCCACCCTGCATCGACATGGGCGAGGGCGTGAGGGTGCCATTGGCCTGGACGGTGTGCACCGTCAGGTCCCCCACCTGGAAGGTGTCGCGGACCGGCTTGGCTCCCGGAGCGACCTGCACCTGGCCGAGCCAGCGCTGGATGTTGGCGTCCACGCCTCCACCCTGGCCGGGGCCGAAGTAGAAGACCGCGAACTGAGCCTCGCCGCCAGGGCCGGAGATGCTCGCCTGGGAAAGGCGCATGTTGTTTTCCGGCGGCTCTTGCTTCCAGGCGCTGGGGAGCTGGAAGGCGAGGTGGCCCGCGGGCTGGGGCGTGCCCATCCCGCTCTCCGGGGCGCTCTGGGAGGCGGTCTGGGAGGGGACCGGCTTGACGATGCCACGATCCTCGGGCTTGTCCTTGCCACAGGCGGTGGCGAGGAGGGGGAGGACCAGGACGAGGGCGAACGGGCGAAGACGGTGGGTGGTCATGGAAGGCCTCATCTCCGTGTCTTTCGAAGGGTTGACGGTCCGGACGAGAAACGGCGTCCGGGCGTAGATAGTATCGAACCGGGGGCGGTCGAGGAAAGCGGGACAAGGAAGGCGGAGGGCAGGAGGCAAAGCCACGGCGGCGCGGGCCGGCAAACCCTAGCCCGCGATTCGACGAAGCTCGCCCCTCAGTTCCTCGACAAACTTGCCGAGCGACGGCTGGTTCTTCCCGGCCCGGAAAAAATCCATGCCCGCTACCAGGTCGGGGGCCAGATCAGCCGTCCCGGTAAGCAGGGGAGTGCCGGCAGTTGTGACGGCCTCTTCGACAACTCGCTTATAGACGAGGCGGTCGCACTTCCCCGGATCATGGCCCGCTGAGACCCCGACGACGCGCTCAAAGCAGGCCGGGTCGGCGAGGAACCAGCGTTCCAGATGGGGATCGGGGCAACCGATGGCACAGCGCGGGACGATCGTCTTGTCCACGGCCTCCTCGAGCTGACGGTGTCTCTCGTTCCAGCCGGTGCAGTTGGCGTCGATGACGAGGATCAGTAGATTCGGGATGCCCGTTCTGGCCTGTGTCAGAATTCCCCTTTGCCAGATCTTGAACTCGTGGAGGGCTCGGGCTTGCCCACCTCGACCATTCGCAACCCTCAGAATGGCCCGCAGTCCCTCCTCACCAGCCAATCGACCAACCAGAGCGCGAACGAACAGTTCGTGCCCGCGGTCCTCGCAGAATAGATCGATGCGGGGTCGCTCAGCCATCCAGCCATCCCCGAACGAGGAGCGCTTCGACGAAGGAGTCGTCCTGCGCTTCGCTCAAGGCACGTCGGATCTCTGCATCGTCGAACACAGGGCCCGCGGTCTCGAATCCTGCCAGGCGCGTCGCGCGACCTTCCTGCGTGCAACCCAGTAGTCGGATCAACCTCGGCTCTTCGCGACTCTTCCGAAGCATCGCCCCGATCAAGGTGGGCGAGTGCGTCGTCACGATCACCTGGGTTCGCCCCGGGCGGGCCATCGAGGCGAGGAGATCGGCGATGACCTCGATTCTCCTTGGATGCACCCCGTTCTCCGGTTCCTCGAAGGCGATCAAGGAGCTAGGAGCCGGGTTTGCGGCGATCGCGCAGAGGGCCAGCACGCGCAAGGTTCCCTCCGAAATTACCCGCGAAGAGTATGGAGTGCCGTCCTGGAGAACCTGGATGTCCAGCGTGCCACGCGTCTTGTCGAGGTCGACATCCAGCCCTTCGGTGGAGTCGATAGAAGGAATCGTGGCGTGGAGCGCACGGCGAATCGCAGCGAAGTACCTTTCGAGCTTCGAGCTCTCCTTGAGTCGATGTAGGAATGGAGCGATCAGCTCGCCCCGAGGACCGATGTCAGACGTCTCTCGCGGTGGCTGCGGCTCCCGCATGGCAATCCGCGGATCGAGATAGTAGGTGCGCCACTGACTAAGCTCTGCCCGCAGCCGATCGAAATCCGGATAGCGGTTGGAGCCGGAGAACTGGAGGTTCGAGGCCACTGCGTGGTTCAGACCAAGGGGTTCGTGCCCTGGTCGACCGGCTTCACTGAGCCGGCGAACCACCAAGTGATCTTTCGCCTTCTCGATCCTGGGGTCCATTTTCTTGAAGGACCCATCGCGGTTTCGACGCGCGAGGAACTCATCGCTCACCGCAAGCGTTCCGGTCTGCGGCTCGATCTCGACTCCGATCCGGTAGCAGAGACCCGGAATTCTCGAGTTGGAAGGCAAGTCTAGGTCCACCTCGATCGAGAGCTCGGCTCGCTGTTGGGACAACAGGCCGGGAAGACCGGTCTCCGGCAGACTGAAGGCTTCGGCGGGGTACCCGCGCAACGGCGGCTCGAAGGCATCCGCCAAAGTTCTCTCTGTTACGAGGCGCGAGAGGAGGAAGAGCGCCTCGAGGAAGTTACTCTTGCCGGCTGCATTCGGTCCTAGGAGCACGACAAGGGGAGCGAGGTCTACCTCCACGTCGAACAGGGACTTGAAGCCGCGGACGTGGATTCGCTTCAGCATGACGGGTTCCTCTGGGAGGAGCAGGCCCTAGCGCACAAGAGGCCCTGAGTCTACCGTGGTGCCCCGTCATGAGGTGTGCCCAGTTGCGTGACAGGGGTGTCTTGGCAGGACGGGGCACCGAGCGTCGCGGAGTCCGAGCGGTTCGGGGCCTCCCCTCCGGGCGGCGTTGGAGGCGCGCGTCGGGCATCGGCGGTGAGGGGCCGAGAGCGTCCGGCGCGCGCGCCGGACCCGCGGCCCGCGCTCACGTCCCACTTTCCCCCACGCGCGGGCCGGGCGCCCGGTGGGGAGACTCCGAACCGCCCCTCGGTCTCGGCATTCGGTACATACTGATTCGCAGGGCTCGAGAAAAAAAGCGGCGCCGGGGGGGTGGGGGGCAGTGTCACCCCCCCGGCACCCACGGGGAACTCACTCGGGCGGCGCGGCCGCCCTCGAACCCGGCGTCACGCCGGTCAATCCATCTGCTTCCTCAACACGGTGGGGATGTCGTAGTCGTCGACGTTCGACCAGTTCGGGCCGAACCCCCCCGAGTCCTCCGTCTGCTTGTGGGCCAGGACCTTGCGGTAGAACGGCACCTCCGGCTCCGGATCGGGCTGGGCGGCGGCCGGCGCCGGCTCGCGGCGCGGCTCCTCGTCTCGGCGGAAGGGCACCGCTCCGCGCTCCTCCTGCGGCGCCGAGCGCTCCTGACGGCTCCGGACGAGCTCCGGGTGCGGCGGCCGCGGCTCTCCCTGGGCCGCCGCCTCGTCGAAGCCGGTGGCGATCACCGTCACCTTCATCGCCTCCTCCATCGACTCGTCGATCACCATTCCGGAGATGATGTTGGCGTCCGGATCGACCGCCTCGGCGATGATCTGGGCCGCCTCCGCCACCTCGTAGAGCGTCAGGTCGCGGCCGCCGGAGATGTTGATCAGCACCCCCCGGGCGCCCTGGATCGACGTCTCCTCGAGAAGCGGCGACGAGATCGCCCGCTGCGCCGCCTCGAGGGCCCGGTTCTCGCCCTTGGCGAGGCCGGTGCCCATGAGGGCCATCCCCATGCCGGTCATGATCGTGCGCACGTCGGCGAAGTCCACGTTGACCTCGCCGGGCACCGTGATCAGGTCGCTGATCCCCTGGACCGCCTGGCGCAGCACGTCGTCGGCGATCCGGAAGGCCTCCGCCAGCGGCGTGCCCCGCTCGACGAAGTTGAGCAGACGCTCGTTCGGGATCGTGATCAGAGTGTCGACCGCCGAACGGAGCTCGTCGACCGCCTGCCCGGCGATCGTCATCCGGCGGCGCCCTTCGAATCCGAACGGCTTGGTGACCACCGCCACGGTGAGCGCGCCGATCTCCGAGGCCAGGGAGGCCAGGATCGGCGCCGCGCCGCTGCCCGTGCCACCGCCCAGACCGGCGGTGATGAACACCATGTCGGCGCCGTCCAACGCCTCGAGGATTCCCTCGGTGTCCTCGAG
>CAZIIB010000084.1:0-1501 GCA_964539125.1 uncultured Thermoanaerobaculia bacterium
CGGTGCCCGGTGGGAAGGGGATCGAGGGGATGCGGGGGGGATCCAGTGGGCGCCCCGTTCTGGAGAAGGCATGCTGTAGATCGCAGCCCGCGTCGCTCGACGTGGGCGGGAGAGCATGCCTACCCGACGCCCATGCCGCTCCTGGAGCCTCGGAAGCCTGGCACGGACCTTTCTTGAAATCAGAGCTCAAAAGAAGGATTCCTTGACGACGATCACATCACCGCCCTCGAGCTGGGGATCGGGCTCCTCACCGGCGAGGAGCTTCTTGTACCGCACTACGATCTCCTTGGGCTTGCCCCCGGCCCCGCGGCGCTGGATGTGGATCTTGTTGGACGCCCGTTCCGTCAGCCCGCCCGCCCGCGCGATGGCGGCGAGAAGCGTCACGCGCTCCGTGCTCTTGAAGGTGATCGCCCCCGGGCTCGCGACCTCGCCGAGGAGGTAGATCGTCAGGTCGGCGGCCGCCGGGACGTTGATCAGGTCGTTGGCGAAGATGGGAATGTTCACGTCCGGGTCGGCGCGCACCAGGAGGTCGTCGACCGAGATCGACACCTGGTCGGTCAAGCCGTTCTCGGCTCGGCGCAGGACCTTGATCACGTTGCCGTGATTCTCGGTCAGCCCTCCGGCGTCTGTGAGCGCCTCGAGCAGGGTCAGACGGCCCGAGACGTCGAGATTGCCCGGCTTGTGCACGGCGCCGATGACCGAGATCGGGCGGGCGCGGAACTCGAGCACCTCGACCGAGACCGACGCCCGCTGGAGGAGCGACGACTCCAGGATCTTCTTGAGGCGGGCGGCGAGCTCGTTCTCGGTCAGCCCCTCGGCCGGCACGTTGCCCACGAGGGGGAGCCGGATCGTTCCATCTTCGTTGACCCGCACGTCGACGTTGAGCTGTGGCTCCTCGAAGACGCGAACCGCCACCAGGTCGCGCGGCCCGATGTGGTACTCGTTCGAGCGGGCGGCCTGGCCGCCGGTCTCGGCTCCGGCCGAGGCCCCGGTGGGAGTCCGCACTGGAGACCGATCGGGGGGGGCGTCCTGTGCCCCCGCGGCCGCCGAAGCGATCACCGCGACGATTGCAGTAATGCAAAGAAGGGTTGCTATCCTCCTCATCCGAATCATGTTAGCCCAGGCGGCAGGCGCCGTCCACTCCTTTTCCGTGTCAGACGAACACCGATAGGCAGGTCGGAGGAGCTCGGACCCGAGGGAGGGAGTCGAACCGGTCGGTGCGGTGTTCGCGATCGGCTAATGTCGACTACTACGAGTGAGAGCGCGAGGGCCCGCACCCCCCCCTCCCCGGCGGGCGGACGGCGGCGGAGAGCCCCATCGAGCCCCGACCACCTGAGGATCGGACGGGAAGATTGGACGACGAAACAGAGGGCGCGCTGGTTCGCTCGGTAGGAGACGAGGGGACGACGCGGTCGAAGGAAGAGGGCGCGCCGGGAGCGGGATCGGCGTTCCGAACCCGTCTCCCGGTCGCCGGCGCGGCCACCGGCCTGAGCCGGCCCGA
>CAZIIB010000084.1:1511-9611 GCA_964539125.1 uncultured Thermoanaerobaculia bacterium
CCATCCGCGACGTCTGCCGAGAGGCCCTCGAGGCCTTCGGCTATCGCGCGCTGACCGCCGCCGACGGATCCGAGGGGGTGGCCCAGTTCGCGCGGCACGACGGCGAGGTGGCGGCGGTGGTCACCGATCTCGCCATGCCGATCATGGACGGGCCGGCGGCGATCCGGGCCATTCGCCGACTCGACTTCCGCGTCCCGATCGTCGCCATGAGCGGCCTCGCGGAACGACACGGTCTGCGCGGGATCGAAGAGGACGGCATCACGGCGTTCCTCGAGAAACCCTTTGCCGCCGAGGAGCTTCTGACTCGTCTCGGAGAGGTTCTTGAGATCCCGTAGCCGACATGAGACGTCGCGCGAGGTGGCGGAGCCCCGCCGGCTTCGCCTGGCCATTCATGGCGCCGAGCCGGAGGAGGCGGAGACCTGGCTTGCCGCCCTCCGGCGCGCGGGCGTCGACGTGCAGGTGGCGGCGGCCGGGGGAGCGAGCGAGCTGCGCGCCGGCCTGCGCCAGCCCCTCGACATGACCCTCGCCTGGGACGACGCCGCGGGCGAGCGTGCCCTGGAGGCCCTCGACACGGTTCGCGAGGAGGGCCTGGCCGTTCGCGTGGTGGTCGTGGCTCACCCGGAAGCCCCCGGCGCGGCGGTCCGCTGCCTGGAGCAAGGGGCGTACGGAGTCCTCGACGCGGACCGTCCGGAGCGCCTGCCGCCGATGGCCGAGCGGCTGCTCGACGACCTGCACCGGGAGACCGTGGCCGCCCTGACCGGGCGCATCGTCCACGACCTCGACAACTTGCTGGCGCCGATCCCCCTCGCCCTCCGGCTCCTGCACGATCGCGGGCTACCCGGGCGTCTGGCGGGACATGTCGCCACCATCGACGATGCGGTCCGAGGCTCGATGGCCGCATTGCGAGGGCTCTCCGAGCTGATTCTGACGGGGCAGAGCCGGCTGCTCGAGGTGCCGGCCAAACACCTGGTGGCGATCGCCGCGACGCGGATGCGGGACGGTCTCGGGGGAACCCGGAACGTGCTCAGCGAGTACCCGCCCGGCCTCGCCGCGATCCGCCTCGACGCCACCCGAGCGCTCGAGGTGCTCGCCTGCCTGGGCCGGCGGGTCCTCGACGCGGCGCAGGACGAGGACGAGCTGGTGTACCGGGGAAGCGACGTCGCGCTCTCGCCGAGCCGGGGCGGGGGAGCCGCGACCGCCACCGTGGAGATCGTCGTGGCGGCCGGGCGGGCGACGGAGGCCGGGGTGGAGACGTGGGAAGCGAGCGAGGAGCACGAGGACCTCGCGACCGTACGAGAGATCGTGGCGGCGGCCGACGGCACCGCCCAGGTGGGCCGATCGAGCGAGTCGGCCGCCGCTCGCGCCTACCGCCTGTCGTTTCCCGCGGCGGCGCCGGCGGTCGGATCGGGAGCCGGGACCTTCCGGGCCCCGAGCGAGGTCGAAGCCCGGGGCGCGGCGGCGCCCTCGCCGGCACCTTCCGCGACCGGGCCGGAGGAGATCCTGGTGATCGATGACGAGGAGGACGTGCGCCGGGTCACCTGTGAGGTCCTCGAGTCGCGAGGGTACCGCGCCCTCGAGGCGGCCGGCGGCGCCGAAGGGGTGGCGCTCCTGGCTGACGGCCGGGGCCGGGTCGCCCTCTGCCTGGTGGACCTGGGCTTGCCCCGAATGGACGGGGCCTCGACGGTGCGGGCGCTCCGACGGACCGACCCCGCCGTCCGGATCGTCGTCACCAGTGGCAGCGACCGAGATGCGGCCGACCTCGACCGGGAGCTGGGGGGCGTCGACGGCTTCCTGGCGAAGCCCTACGACGCCGAGACCCTGATCCGGGCGATCGGCGACGCGCTGGCCGAGGGGTAGGCGGCGGCGCGGAGCTCAGGAGCCGCCGAGGCCCAGCTCCACGAGATTCTGCTCGATGGCGTACTGCATGATCTCGGCATTGTTCTTCAGGCCGAGTTTCTCGAGAATCCGTGAGCGATAGGTGCTGATCGTCTTGACGCTCAGGCAGAGCTCCGCGGCGATCTCCGAGACCGTCTTGGCCGAAGCGATCATCCTCATGACCTGGAACTCCCGATCCGACAGGGTCTCGTGAGGTGGGGCTCCGAGCTCCCGATCCAGGCTCATCACGAGACTCTCGGCCAGGCTGGGGCTCACGTACTTGCCGCCGGCGAACACCTTCCGGATCGCTCCGATCAACTCCTCGGCCGCGCTGTCCTTGGTCATGTAGCCGTCCGCTCCGCCCTTGAGGCTGCGGATCGCGAACCGCTCCTCCGGGTGGACCGTGAGCATCAAAACCTTGATGCGGGCGTTGCGCTTCTTGAGCTCCGATACGGTCTCGAGGCCGCCGCGCCCCGGCATGGAGACGTCGAGCACGAGGACGTCGGGCTGCAGATCGGACGCGAGGGCGAGGGCCTCTTCACCGGTACCCGCTTCTCCGACCACACCCATGTCCGCGCGCGTATCGAGGAGGCCTCGGACGCCTTCGCGGAACATCTGGTGATCGTCGGCCAGCAGGATCCGGATCATCGGTCGTCTCCCGATCGGTTGCTCAGCCCTTCTCTCGGTTTCTCCGGAACTCGACCGCCGAGTCTGACAGAGAATTGCGCGATCTGGTATCGGCGTTTGTCTGACACCCGAGCTTTCAACCCGACTCCGGCGTCGCCGACCACCGGAAGGCGGGCCGGGCGGATCGAGGTATCCTCACGCCCGTGACGCATCGGGCTCACCCCAAGACCCACCCCAAAGGCAACGCGCGCTCGCGGGCCCGCAGCCGGGCCGGAGCGGGGCCGGACTTCCGGACGGAGGAGCGCTCCGGCGGCCACTCGCTCGCCCGGCTCGCCTCGCAGCTGGGCGACCTGCTCGTCTGGTCGATGGTCGTGGTGGCGCCGTTCGCGGTCTCCTTCACCTCCGTCGACAGCTTCCGGCTGCCGAAGCTCTTGGCCTCCGAATGGCTCGGCCTGGCTTCCTTGCTGGCCTTCGTTCTGGCCGTCGCCCTTGGGGGATCCCGAGAGCGTGCCGCCGCGGCGCCCTGGTGGAAGGAGCCGGCCCTTCTCGCCGTCGCGCCCGTGGTGGCGATCGCCAGCCTGACTCTGGTGACCGGAGGGCACCCCCGGCACGGCCGGCCGGCGGTCGTCGACCTGTGGATCGCCGGCGCCTGCCTCGTCGGGTGGAGCCTGGCGCTCGATCGGGCCCGGCTGCGGCGACTCCTGGCCGGCCTGGCGATCCCGGCGTCGGCCATGGCGGTGCTCGCGGTGCTCCAGTTCCACGGCATCTACCGACCCTTCGGCTTCGCCGGCGGGCAAGAACGCCTCCGGCAGGGCGTGACCGCCCTGGCGGGAAATCCGGGCGACCTCGGGGACTATCTGGTGCTGGGCGCCCTCGTCGCCCAGTGGGGCTTGCTGGGCGCCTGGGGTCGCAAGGACGGCCTCAAAGGGGTGGGCGTCTGGCTTTGGGCGGGCAGCCTGGGCCTCATCGTCTACGGCCTTGTCGTCAGCCAGACGTTGACCGCGGCGGTTGCCTTGATCGCCGGGAGCCTCGTCCTCTGGCTGCGGGCTCTGCCGTGGCGTCGGGCCTTCGTGGCCGCCACGGCCGCCCTCGTCCTCCTGGTCGCGGCCGGCACCTTGGCGCCCCCCTTGAGATCGCGCCTCGCGAAGGTCGGCCGGGAGGTGGCGGCGGGAGAGTGGAACGCGGCCCTCACCGGCCGTCTCGACGGATGGCGGGCCGCCGTCTGGATGCTCGAGCAGCACCCGTGGACCGGTGTCGGCCAGGGAGCTTTCCGCGCCGAGTTCGCGCGCGCCGAGCTGGCGCTCATCGACCGCGGGGTGCGGCCGTACCGCGGTCACGCGGAGCCGTTCTTCGCCAACGCCCACAACGACTACCTGGAGGCGGGCGCCGAGTGGGGCCTTCCCGGCCTGGCCGTCCTCGCCTGGGCCCTCTGGGTGCTGGCCCGAAGCGTCCACGCCGGTGCCCGGCTGGAAGACGGCCGGCACCAAGCGCTCGCCTGGAGCACGGTCGCCGCCGGGGCGGTCCTCGCCCTCGGCCACTTCCCCTTCCACCTGGCCCTGGTGGCCTATCCCTACCTGCTGGTCTTCGCCTGGATCTCGCGCCGGGCGCGGGAGGTGACGGCGTGAGCTGGCGGCGGCTCTGGCCCTGGCTGCTCGTCGCGGTCCTCGCCGCGGCGCTCGTGGGACAGACCGATCGCGCGCGCGACCGCATCGGCGCGAGCAAGCGTCTCCGGGTGGTCCAGACGGTGAGCTCACGGATGGCGGCGCTCGGCCAGGCACCGCCGCGGATCCTCGCCGGGGACTTCCGGCTGATCCGCGAGGCCGAGCGGCTCGACCCGTCCCTGGTCGAGCCCCTGGTCGCCCTGGGCGGCCAGCACATGCTCACGAGCCACTACGACCTGGCGGTCGAGGTCTACGAGCGGGCCCTCGCCTTCGAGCCCCGGGCGGAGATCTACTACGACCTGGGCCGCGCCTTGTCGGGAGCCGGCCGCACCGAAGAGGCGCAGGAAGCCTTCGCCAAGGCCCGGGCGCTCGACCCCGGTCTCATCGCCAGGTTCCGCTCCGGGGTCAGACCCCCCGCGAAGTGAGGACGATCTTGACGGTCCTCACCAGGATCACCAGGTCGAGCCAGAAGCTCCAGTTGGCGATGTAGGCGAGGTCGTAGCGCAGCTTGTTCTGGGCGCTCGAATGGTACTCGCCGTTGATCTGGGCGAGGCCGGTCAGGCCCGGCGCCACCGAGAAGCGTTCGGCATAGCCCGGGATCTCCTCCAGGAAGCGGGCCACGAAGCCGGGACGCTCCGGGCGGGGCCCCACCAGGCTCATGGAGCCCTCGAGGACGTTCCAGAGCTGGGGCAGCTCATCGAGTCGCAGGCGGCGAAACAGGGCGCCGACGGGAATCAACCGGGGGTCTCCCGGCTGGGCCAGGACCTCGCCGGACTCGGACTCCGCGTCGACCCTCATGGTGCGCAGCTTCCAGAGGGTGAACGGCTGCAGTCCGCGGCCCATCCTCTGCTGGCGATAGAAGGCGGGCCCCGGAGAGCTCAGGCGCACGGTGAGAGCGCAGAGGGCGATCACGGGGGACGAGACGAGCAGCATGATCGAGCCGACGGCGAGGTCGAAGATCCGCTTGACCGGCCGGAAGAGCCGCCACTCCGAATCCCGGACCACCTCGATCAGGGGAATGTCCCGGACCCAGCGGTAGCGCATGCGGCCGATCAGGCTCTCGAAGGGGCCGGGCAGCATCAGGACGCTCCCGCGAGGGCGCGCTCCGCAGGCGGCGAGGCCGTCGAGGAGGCGGGTTTTCCAGTAGGAGCCCGTCTCGGCGATGACGATGTCGTCGATCTCCCCGCGGGCGACCAGGGCCGGAAGATCGTCGATCGTCCCGAGGCAGGGTCCGAGCTCGCTCGCCCGGTCACCGCCGGCAGGCGCCACGTCGCCGGGAGCCGCGACCCAACCCGCGATCGTCAGGCCCTGGATCGGATGCTCGCAGATCCGGCCGGCGAGCTCGGCGGCGGGCGCGCCCGCCCCGATGATCGCCACCCGGACCGGCGCGACCATGAGCCCGACCACGCTTCCCAGACGCCAGCCGAGGAGGAGCGGGAAGTCGATGAGCACGAAGACGATCAGCACGGATCGCGGAAAGGTCCGCTCGGCGAGAAAGAAGAAGGCGCCCAGCACCAGGCCCATCAGGAAGACGGCCGGTAGCAGGCGGCGGCCGAGCTCGAGGCCGGAGCGCGGGTGAGGCAGGTCGTAGAGACCGAAGAAGTAGAGCACCACCGGCTGGGCGAGGGCGAGCAGAGGCCAGTAGTCGCGGAAGAACGCCATCCGGTCGGGCGGGAGGAGATCGTGGGTGAAGGGAACCGGAAGGTGGATGCGCAGCCGGAACGCCAGGTAGAACGCGGCGAGGGCGATCACCAGGTCACCGGCGAGGCGCAGCCAGCGTCGGAACCAGGGCTCGGGCCGAAACATCGCGCCGATCTTATCTGCCGGGCCCGAAGTGAGGTTACGCGGGCAGAGGCTCGGTTCGGTGCCGGGCGATATACTGTCTCGCTCGCGATGAAAGTCACCGAGCACCTCGCCCGGGCGACCAGCCCGCTGATCAGCTTCGAGATCATTCCACCCTTGCGGGGAGGCAACGTCCAGGAGCTCCTGGCGTTGATCGAGGACCTCATCCGGTTCGGGCCGCCGTTCATCGACATCACCAGCCACGCGGCCGAGGTGATCTACGAAGAGACCGCCCAGGGCTTTCAGCGCCGGGTCAAGCGCAAGCGCCCCGGCACCCTGGGGGTCTGCGCGCTGATCCAGAACAAGTGGAGCGTCGACGCGGTGCCCCACATCCTCTGCCGGGGGTTCACCCGCGAGGAGACCGAGGACTTCCTGATCGAGCTGCGTTATCTGGGCATCGACAACGTGCTCGCCGTCCGGGGCGACGACAGCGGCTACGAGAAGCCCCTGCAGTACGGCCGCAGCGCCAACCTCTACGCCTGCGACCTGGTCGACCAGATCGCCGCCATGAACCGGGGCACGTACCTCGAGGACGACCTGCTCGACGCCGAGCCTTCGGACTTCTGCGTCGGCGTCGGCGGCTACCCCGAGAAGCACTTCGAGGCCCCGAACCTGGCCACCGACGTCCGCCGGGTCAAGCAGAAGGTCGACGCGGGGGCCGACTACGTCGTGACCCAGATGTTCTTCGACAACGAGCGCTACTTCTCCTACGTCGACGCCTGCCGGGAGGCGGGCATCGAGGTACCGATCATCCCGGGGATCAAGATCCTCACCTCGAAACGGCAGCTCACCTCGATCCCTCGGGTCTTCTACGTCGACATCCCGCCGGCTCTCTCGGCCGAGGTCGAGGCGGCGCCGGCGGAGCAGGCCGAGGACATCGGCGTCGAATGGGCTCTCGCCCAGTCGCGGGAGCTCCTCGATCGAGGGGCCCCGTCGATCCACTTCTACGTCATGCAGAGCTCCCGGGCGATCCGCAAGCTCCTGGGAAGGCTCGACCTCTAGCTCCTCGCGATGCCCACCGTCGCCACTCCTCCGCGCCCGGCCGACCGGGCCGAGCGCAGCGCCGCTCTCGAGCGGGCGCTCGCCGAGCGCATCCTGGTGCTCGACGGCGCCACCGGCACCGCGCTCCAGGCCGCCGAGCTGGGGCCCGAGGACTTCGGCGGCCCGGCGCTCGAGGGGTGCAACGAGAACCTCTGCCGCACCCGTCCCGACGTGGTCGAGGCCGTGCACGCCGGCTACCTCGAAGCCGGCGCCGACGTCGTCGAGACCAACAGCTTCGGCGCGACGCCGCTGGTGCTCGCCGAGTACGGGCTCGAGGGAGGCGCCTTCGAGCTCAACCGCCTCGCCGCGGAGATCGCCCGGCGCGCGGCGGCGCGCTGGTCGACCCCGGAGCGCACGCGCTTCGTCTGCGGCTCGATGGGGCCGACCACCAAGGCGATCTCGGTCACCGGCGGTGTCACCTTCGAGGGGCTCCAGGAGAGCTTCTACGTCCAGGCCATGGGCCTCCTGGCCGGCGGCGCCGACTACCTGCTGCTCGAAACCTGCCAGGACACCCGCAACGTCAAGGCGGGGCTCCTGGCGATCGAGCGCGCCTTCGCCGAGACCGGCTGGCGGGTGCCGGTGGCGGTCTCGGCGACCATCGAGCCCACCGGCACCATGCTCGCCGGTCAGGACGCCGAGGCGCTGGCGGTCTCCCTCGCCCACCGGGACCTCCTCTACCTGGGTCTCAACTGCGCCACCGGGCCCGACCTGATGACCGACCACGTGCGCACCCTGGCCGAGCTCGCCCGCACTCGGGTCGCCTGCGTGCCCAACGCCGGGCTGCCCGACGAGGAGGGGCGCTACAGCCAGGGGCCCGAGGACCTGGCGAGCGCCCTCGCCCGCTTCGCCGCCAGCGGCTGGCTCAACTTGATGGGAGGCTGCTGCGGCACCACCGCGGAGCACGTGGCGGCACTGGTCCGGGTGGCGGCGGGCGCGCGCCCGCGGCCGGTGCCCGAGCACCACCGGGCCTGGGTCTCCGGTCTCGAGGCCGTCGAGCTGACCGACGACAACCGGCCGCTCCTGGTGGGCGAGCGCACCAACGTCCTGGGCAGCC
>CAZIIB010000085.1:0-5115 GCA_964539125.1 uncultured Thermoanaerobaculia bacterium
GTGGTCATGGCGCGCCTCTCGGCCATCGACGGCCGGAGCGTGGAGACGCTGGCCCACCGCGGCTCGGGCCGGGGGGAGGAGCGCGGCGAGGGGGAGGGCGGCCGGCGCTGGGCCCTCACCCGGGAGCAACGCCTGACCTACCTCGAGCGCCTGCCCGAGGACAACAAGATCGTGGCCGGCAAGCTCTGGTCCGAGCCGGGAGTGCCCGAGGTGAGCGTGGAGGAGGACTTCGCCCATGACCTGGGGGTCCACCTGGGCTCGACGCTCCGCTTCGACGTCCAGGGGGTACCCCTCGAGCTCGAGGTGACCAGCCTGCGCACGGTCGACTGGTCGACCTTCGGGATCAACTTCTTCCTGGTGGTCGAGCCGGGGGTGCTGGACAAGGCACCGCAGTTCCGGATCGCCGCCGCCCACCTGCCCACGGGTGGCGAAGGCCCGTTCCAGGACCGGGTGGCGGCGGCCTTCCCCAACGTCACGGTCCTCCGGGTGCGGGAGATCCTCGACAAGGTGGTCGCGGTGATCCGCACCCTGGCCTCGGGCGTGCGCTTCGTCGGAGCCTTCACGGTCCTCGCCGGCACAGCCATCCTGGCCGGCGCCGTGGCGGCCGGCGCCGCCCGCCGCGGCCGCGAGGTGGCTCTGCTCAAGACCCTGGGGGCCACGCGCCTGGGCGTGGTGGCGGCCTACTCCATCGAGTACGCCCTGATCGGCCTGGTCGCAGGGCTCATCGGAGCGGTGGGCGGTGGGGTGCTCTCGTGGGCGGTCGTGGTCCGGGGAATGGAGATCCCCTGGGCCCTGGATCCCCTGCCCCTGGTCGTCGGGGCGGTGGGCGCCGCGGTCCTGGCGGTGGTCGCCGGGCTGGCGGCGAGCGTCCGGGCCCTCCAGGTGCGGCCGGTCGAAGCCCTCAGGACCTCTCTCTAGTGGGCCGCTCGTCGGCCCGGCGCCGCTTCGGGCTCCAGGAGCTCCAGGCGCTCCAGCCCAGGCCGGCGGCCAACGCTCCCCAGAACGCCACCAGTCCCCACCTCCAGCCCGCGGGGCGGTAGTCGAGCTCCAGGCGGTGCACGCCCGGAGGGGCTCGCAGCCCGACAAAGGCCCAGTTGACCCGAAACGGTGTCGGCGCCGGCTCACCGTCGATCCTCAGACGCCATCCCGGCTCCCAACTGACGCTCGACGCGATGACGGCTCCCGCGGCGCTGGAGCTCGTCAGCTCGAAGCCGTTGGCGCCGACGGAGCGCACCCAGACCCTCCCCCGTTGCGCGCCCGCTCGCGCCCCCGGCGCGTCGTAGACCGCCAGGGCGGAGAAGTCGCGGTTCCGGAGGGTGATCGCCAGCGCCCGGTCCGGGTCGGTGACCGACCGCGCTCGGCGCGGCACGTAAAAGAGGTCCAGCGTCCCCGGAAGCTCCCACACTCGGCCTCCCACGTCGTCGAAGGCCCGCCGCCAAGGCGGATCGAGGCGCCGACCATGGGACGTCAGAAGGTAGCGCACGTCGAGCATCCGCAGCATGGGAAGGTCGAACGGCGCCAGGGTGACGACGCTGCCGCCTGGGCCGGGTCGGCCGAAGCTCAGGCGCTGGCGAAGGAGCCAGAGAGGCCGAAAGGGGCGCATGGGATCGAAGCCGCGCGGATCCCAGAGGCCGTAGATCGCCCCCAGGTTGGGCGTCAGGCTCCAGGCCTCGCCGCTGACCCGCACCGGGCTCGCCCGGTCGGCGGGCCCGGGGCCGCCGCCGGTCTGCGGAGACTCTCCGGCGCGCTCGACCAGGCGGGTCACCACCGGCGGAGGCTCGAGCTGGCGGCCGGGCGGCACCAGCGGTTGGTATCGCGCGCCGAGGGTCAAGAGGTCGGCGGCGACCGCCGCCAGCGACACGGCGACGAACCCGCGCCGCCACCGGGGCACCGCGAGGGAGGCGAGCGCCGCCGCCGGACCGGCGAGCGCCAGCAGCCACCAGATCCGCTGGTGAAGGCTGTCGAACGGGGGTCGCACGCCGGCCACGAGGCCGAGGACGACGGCGAGGGTACCCGCCGTGACCCACCGCCCCGCACGCCGCCGGGCGAGCTCCGGTGCCGCGAGCCCGGCCGCCAGGGCGGCGGCCAGGGCCCAGAAGAGCCGCAGCCGGGAGTTGATGGCGAAGCCCATCCCCGGCAGGGCCGCAAAGAGCTCGAAGGCCGGGGACACGCCGAACCCGACGAGCAGCGCTCCTCCGCCGGCGAGGACGATGGCCAGGACGCGGCCGCCCACGACCAGCGCACCGGCGAGCGCCAGGGCCAGAGTGAGGGCGCCGGCGTACCCGCTGCAGAGCTCGTGGAAGTTGGCGCCGCCTGGCGGAGCCCGGTAGTCGTGGTCCCGTGGGCTGCCCCACGCCAGCGGCTCGACCAGCGCCACCAGGCCGTCGAGCCCCGCGATCCGGGGCCGCGCGGGGCCGTTCCCGAAATCGAGGGCGGCCTTGCGCTCGCTCTCGGGCGTCACCTGGAGAACCGGCAGCAGGACGGGGGCCGCAAGGCATCCGGCGAGGAGAGCGGCGCTCGCGGAGCGGATGAGGAACGAGCGCCGGCCCACCCGCGGTCCGCGGACGAGGAGCACGAGGCCGAGACCGACCGCCAGCACCGCCCCGTGGCCCACCGTCTCCGGATGCCCGGAGACGGCCATCCCGGCGGCGACCGCGACCAGCCCGGGCAGCGCGCGGCGCGCTCCGCGGGCCAGGGCGACGATGCCCAGGACCAGGCCGGGCAGCCACATGAAGGTCATCCCGAGGGGATAGTAGAGCCAGGTCATCGAGGCGGCGGAGAAGGCGAAGGCGACCGCCGCCAGGGCGGCACCCGCCTGGCGCGGCCAGGGGAGGGAGCTCGAGCCGGCGCTCAACTCGTCGCCGCCGTCCCGGCGGGCCAGGGCGAGGGTCAGAGCGTGCATCAGGAGGAGCCCGAGGAACACCTGCCAGGCGGCCGCCACCGTGAGGCCCCGCAGTGGCGGCAAGGGCAGGGCCATGAGGTGAAGGGGCGCGAAGGGTGCCGACTGAGCGTTGCCCAGGAGCGGTTGGCCGGTGCCCAGCTCGTGGGCCCAGAGGGGCGGCTCGAGGGCCAGCAGACGCCGCCGGACGAGGGTCCGGAAGGGGAGCATCTGCAGCGGGACGTCCGAGAGGAGGGGGTTCTGGACCGTCACCGGCTGGGCCACGGTCTCCGCCCAGGGCAGCGTGCGGTAGACGACGTCGACCGGCACCTGGACCTTCGAGGTCGCGAGGGGCACGGCGAAGAAGCCGAGGACGAGCAGGCCGTAGGCCACGATCCAGGCAACCGGCGGGTCGCCTCGCCACCAGCGCACCGCCAGGGCGATGAGGAGCGCACCGGCGAGGAAGATCAGCAGGTCCAAGGTCACTCCCGCCTACTTGGCGGCGACGGCCGAGCGGTCGACCAGGTAGCTCACCGGCACGAACCGGTACCCGCGCTCGACCGCCTGCGGAACCTCCTGCTCGAGGACGAGAAGGGTCTCCGGGTGGGGGTGGCCGATGGCGATGCCCGTGCCCCGGGCCCGGGCGAGGGCGAGGAGGCGCCGAAACTGGTAGCGGACCGCCTCGCGCCGCGGGTCGGGGTCCAGGAAGACCTGCCGCTCGGCCGCCGGGATGTCGAGGGCCCGGGCGGTCCGGAAGGCGACGCTCGCCGGGGTGGTGCGGGAGTCGAGGAAGTAGAGGCCCCGCTTGCCCACCACCCCGAGCACGGCGTCCATCGACGCCCGGTCGGCGGTCAGCCGCGAGCCCATGTGGTTGTTCATCCCCACCGCCCCCGGCACGGCGGCGAGGGCGCGGCGGGTGGCGGCGGCCAGCTCCGCCCGGCTCATGGACACCGTCAGGGCGCCGGGCCCCGGGTTGGCGCCGTTCCCCGGCTGCATGGGGAGGTGGAGGATCATCTCCTCGCCCCTGCGGCGGAGCGCCGCGACCACTTCACCCGTGCGGCTTTCGAAGGGCAGCACGGCGTAGGTCACCGGCACGCCGAGGGCCTCGATCCGCTCGACGTCTGCGACGCTGCGCCCCAGGTCGTCGATCACCAGCGCGACGGCGGCTCCGTCGCCCGGCGGCGGCGGACCTTCGATCTTCGGCAGCTCGCCCGGGGTGACGGTGGGCTTTTCGGGCTCGGTGGGGACGACCGGCGACGTCTCCGGCGCGGTCGCCGCCGGGGCTTCCGGCCGGAGCCGCGCCTGCGGCCGGCCGGTGGCAGCGGGGCCGGGTGCGGGCGCCCGGGGCCCGCGGTCGCCCGACGGCGAGAAGAGCCCGGGGAAGGGCCAGCTCAGACGATCGCCGGAGCCCAGATAGAGGCCGGCGGCGAAGAGCACGGCGCCGGCCAGGATCAACAGAGCCCAGCGCCCCGCCGAGAGCCGGCCCGATCGCCGACGGCGCCGCGGCGGGCGACGTTTCACCATCACGCGCTTCTTCCGGGTTCGGAGAGCGGGGAGGCCAAGGCGCTAGGCGGCCTTCTTGGCGGTGGCCTCGGGCGGCTTCTGGAGCCGCTCGATCCCCTTCTCGAGGATCAGGTCAGGCGGCTCGGCGCCCTTCTTCTCGACCCCTTCCTCGGTCTCGCTGAACGTGCGGTCTCGGGCATCGACCCGCTCGTCCGGCTGGAGCGGCTCGTCGAGGGGTTTGAGGTCGGGGCCGGTGTAGAAGGCGTCGGCCAGGAAGAGCACGCTTCCGCCCGAGAGGTCGAGCTTCGACTGCCGGCCGGCGTACCCGAAAGTGTGCTCGCCCAGGAGCTCGGCCCCCGCCTTCTGGCGCAGGATCGCGGCCAGCAGCTCCGCCGGCCCGAGGGTCGCGCGGTCGGTGAGCACGACGATCCGGCCCTGCCACGCACCGCCGTCGCCGGTGAACGTCTCCAGGGGCTTGTCCCGCTCCTGGAGCCGCCCGAGCTCGCCGGAGGCGAACAGCCCACCCACCCGGTAGGCCACCTGCGGGTCGCCGCCGGCCGTTTCCCGCAGGTCGATGAGGAGCTTGTCCCGACCACCGAGCCCCCCGAGAATCGCCGACACACGACCAGATAATCTGAGAAGGCGCTCGCGATCCAAACGCCGTCGTGGACGCCACGCCCGCTCACCAGGAAGCCAAGGTCATCCTAATCCCGGACGCCCCGAACCGAGACTCT
>CAZIIB010000085.1:5125-9562 GCA_964539125.1 uncultured Thermoanaerobaculia bacterium
TCGCCGACACCTCGTCGACCGTCTGGTCGTCGAACGCCGGGATGGTCAGGACGGAGACGCCGTCACGCTCCTCGAGCTTCGGCCGCGGAGCGGGGAAGTCCTCGAGCGTGAGCTTCGTCTCCACGTTCTCGGCGAACCGCACCAGCTTGAGCTTCACCTCGGACCCGGGCTCCCCCGCCAGGATCTCCTCGAGCTCCCAGACCGGCATCACCCGCGTCTCCCGGCCCTGGATCTCGGCGATCAGGTCACCCGACTGGACGCCCGCCTCGTCGGCGGGGCTCCCCGGCGTCACCGCCAGCACGTAGATCATCCCCCGCTCGCGGAGCGGGAAGATGCCGCTGCGGCCCGGTCCCACCCGGCGCGCCTCCAGGTAGGCCGCCACCGAGTCGCGCGGCACGAAGACCGCCAGCGGGTCGAGGGCGTCGGTGATGCCGTCGAGGGCGGCATTCATCAGGGTGTCCGGGTCGGTCTTCTCGACGTAGGTCTGCTGCACGAGCCCGAAGGACTCGGTGAAGACCGAGAGGTACTTGTAGAGGGAGTCGCCTCCGGCCGCCGCCTGGTCCTGGGACGCCGCTCCCAGCAGGGAGCCGGCGAGAATGGGAAGGACGAGGGCCGTCGAGGCGATGAAGAAGAGGAAGCGGCTTCGGCTCATGGGATCTTCCAGGCAGGACAGGTCATCGAAACGAGCGCATCCGGACGTCCGGGCTCCAGGGTCCTCAACGCAACCATTCCATGGGGTCTTCCGGACGGTTCTCCCGGCGGATCTCGAAGTAGATTCGGCGGGAAGCCGCGCCCACGGTATCCCCCAACTGTAGCACGTCGCCCGGGTGTACCCGGAGGCTCTCGAGCCCGGCGTAGAGCGTGAAAACCCGCCCCGCGTGGTGCACCACGACGGTCGGGCCGTACCCCTCGAAGGGCGCGGCGTAGAGGACCTTGCCGGGGTAGATGGTGCGCACGCTCTCGCCCTCGCTCCGGGGCGCGATCTCGATGCCGTTGTGCGGGATCTCGGTCTGGTAGTGGGGGTCGCGGCGCGGCCCGAACCCGAGGGTGACCTTCCCCTGGAGGGGCCAGTCGAGCACGCCGCGGAACTGCTCGATCGGCTGGCCGGAGAGGGGCGTGGTGGTGCGGCCATAGAGGAAGTCGAGCAGGTTGGCGAGCTTGTGCTCCTTGTCGACCAGACCTTCCGCCTTCGCCGCCAGGCGGCGGCGTTCGCTCCGCGCGCGGGCGAGGAGACGGGCCTGGCGGCTGCGGGCGGCGGCCAGCGCGTTGCGCCGCGTCTCGGCCTCGGCCACCCACCGCTCCACCTCCTGCTGCTGGGCCACGAGGTGGTCGCGCTCGGTCTCGAGATGGCTCTTCGACTCCAGGTAGCGATCGACGGCGCCGGCGTCGCGGCGCACCAGGAAGCGGAGCAGCCGGATGGCCGCGGGCAGGTCGGGGCCCGGGCGGACCGCCAGGAGGAGGCGCAGGTGGCCGTCCCGGCCCAGGCGGTAAAGGCCGGCCAGGCGCCGGCGGAGGGATCGCCGCGCCTCCTCGAGCGTGGCCGTGAGCCGCTCGACCGCGGCGCCGGTCTCCGTCACCCGCCGCTCCGCTTCGCCGCGGGCCGCCGTGGCCTCGGCGACCCGCTCCTCCTGGAGCCGCAGGTCGAGCTCGGCCGTGGCGAGGCGCTCCTCGAGGGTGTGCTCGCGCGAGCGGGCCCGTCGGAGCTCCCCTTGGAGCCGTGCGACCTCCCGGCGGATGGCGGTCAGGTCCTGCTCGCGGGACGACCCGGCCGGCGCCTGCGCCAGGAGGAGAGAGGCGAGCAGGGCAGCCAGGAGCGCAGCCGCGATGGGACGAAGGACATGGCGGGCCATCCGAACCGCCATGTTACCCGCCCCGGGAGGGGAATCTGGCCGACCTGAGGCCGAGCCTCCTCAGAAGCTCTTGAGCGCTTCGTCCTCGCCTTCGAAGACGTCGAAGACCGTGATGAGCTGGGTGATCTGGAGGATGTCGGCGACCTTCGGCGGCAGGTCCAGGAGCTTGAGCTTCCCGCCCCGGTTGGTCACGGTGGTATAGGCGCTGACCAGCTCCCCGACACCTGAGGAGTCGATGGTCGAGACGTCCCCGAGGTTGACGAGGATCTTCTTCGCGCCAGCGCTGAGCGCCTCGTGGATCGCCTCGCGCAATGCCACGTCGCCCACACCGATGGTGATCTTGCCCTTCAGGTCCAAGATGGTCACGCCTTCTCGCTGCCGCACGTTGACTCGCATCGCTTTCTCCTCTGGCTCGCTAGCTCTCGTCAGGCTTCGGGCGCTCGGCGGCGGTCGGAGCCGCCACCTCCCCATCCGCGCCGCCGCTCAGGCGCTTGCGAAGGGTCACCTGGGTGCCCCGGCCCGGGCGGAAATCGTAGTCGATCTGGTCCATGAACTTCTGCATGTAGAAGATTCCCCGGCCATTGGGCCGCAGCCGGTTCTCCGGGGCCAGGGGATCGTTCAGCTCGCCGGGATCAAACCCCTCCCCCTCGTCGCGGACCCGGACCACCAACTCCTCCGGACCGAGCTCGAGGTCGATCTCCACCCGCTTGTCCGGCTCGAGGCGGTTGCCGTGCTGGATGGCGTTGGCGATCGCTTCGCGCACGGCCAGATCGATCCAGTGGCGGCTCTCCGCGTCGAGGTCATAGGCGCCCAGGGCGTCGGCGAGGACCGCCTGGACCAGCTCGATGTTCTCGAAGCGGCTGCCGATGGTGAGGTGAAACGGGAGAGAATCGGCCGGCATCGCTACGCTCGAAGACGCAGTCTACCATTCCTCTCCGGCCCCCGGACCGCCTACCGGAGCCATGCCTGGGCCGACTCGAGGCCCCCCACAGGGAGCTTCTGGAGCACCCACGGGATGATGAACACGAGCTGAACCAGATCGAAGGCCGCGTGGGCGGCGATCGCGGGCAGGACCGTGCGGCGCCAGCGCACCAGAAAGGCGAACAGGAGCGACAGGGCCGTGATCCCCACGAGCATGAACGGCTGCTCGTAGGAGAGATGGGCGAGCACGAAGAGGGCGGTCGAAAGGGCGATCCCCACCCGCGGCTGGAGGAAGCCGCGGAAGAAGGTCTCCTCCACCACGCCGGCCGTCACCCCGAGGGCGATCCGCATCCCCAGGGGAAGCGCCGCGATCAGGGGGATCACCTCCGGCGGCGCCTTGGGCAAGAGCTCCTCCCCGCCGAGCAGCCAGACCACGGCGGCCACCGCCATCACCAGGGCGATCACCAGCGCCCAGCCGCCGGCGCCCGCCGCGAGGCCCAGGGCGAGCTCGAGGCCGGGCCGCTCCGCGCGCAGGCCGACCTGGCGGGCGAACTGAGAGAGCAGGGGCCGGCCACCCCGGCCGGCGTAGCCGAGGACGGTCCAGGCGATCAGCGAGAGGACGAGGAGGCCCTGGAGCAGGAAGACGCGGGGGCCCGAGACGTCGGCCGGCGTCGGCGCCTGGACCTGGCCCAGCAAGGCCAGGGGCAGGAAGACCGCGAGGAAGAGGATCGACGCGATCACCAGGAGGCCTCCGGCGCGCCGCCACGGGCTTTCGAAGCCCGGCGGCAGGAAGCCCCGGAGCTCGGTCCAGCGGTCGACCAGCGCCGCGGTACCGCCGGCCAGGAGCACGGTCAGCAGCAGTCGCACGGCGCTCGCCTCCGCGATCACGGGCTCCTACTCTTCGGGGGGGAGGACCAGCACCGGGCACGGGGCCGAGCGGGCCAGGCTCTCCGCGGTGTGCCCCATCAGGGCGTGACGCAGCCCGCTCGAGCCGTGGCGCGCGACGATCATCAGGTCGGCGCCGATCTCGGCGGCGAAGTCGGGGATCTCCACCGCCGGGCGGCCGCGCAGGACGACCTTCTCCACCTTCACCGAGGCGGCGTCGGGCTGCTGCCTGAGCCACTCCTCCATGCGCTGGAAGGCCCGCTCCCGCATGACCCGGAAGTAGTCGCGCTGCGGGTCGTCGAGGGAGTAGAGATCGGGGTAGGGGAAGCTCGTATCGATCACCGTCAAGACCACGGCGGAGGCACCGACGGCGCTCGCCAGGCCGAGGCCGTGGCGCAGCGACTGCACCGACGCCTCGGAGAAGTCGACCGGGATCAGGATCTTGCGGTAGGGATAGTGCTCGCTCATGGTGCGCAGCCCGGTCTGTCCCAGGGGTCCCCCCCGCGCCGCCGCGGGGCCTCGCGAACCGCGATGCTAAAGGATCGGAGCGGCCCGCGCAATGCGAGGGTACCGCGGGGCGGCGTGGTAACATCGGGTCCTGACGAGCCGGTTCCCGCCCACCATCCCGAGCCCTCCAGGAAGCGACGACCGCCTGCACGAGAGCAGCCACGGACCGCGGAGGGACCGCCGGCCGACAATCCCGGTTCGATCGCGACCGTCAAGGAGCTCGTACATGAATCTCCAGCCGGCTGCGGGCGCCCCCGAATCTCCCCTCGCGGCG
>CAZIIB010000086.1:0-9549 GCA_964539125.1 uncultured Thermoanaerobaculia bacterium
CGTCCGGGCTCGATCCGGTGAGCAGGGCGAGTCGGCAGGTCCCGCCTCCCGGCCGCACCGGGGCGTTGCCCAGCAGGCGCCGCAGGTTCCGGTGATGCTGCTCCGCCAGCAGCTCGGTGGGCGCCATGAAGGCGCCCTGGAGGCCGCTGGCGACGGCGTGGGCCAGACCGAGGACGGCGACCACGGTCTTGCCGCTGCCCACGTCCCCTTGGAGCAGCCGGGCCATGGGCGTCGGCCGGGCCAGGTCACCCAGGATCTCCTCCAGGACCCGGACCTGGGCGGCGGTCAAGGCGAACGGGGCGATCTCCCGGACCCTCCGGAGGGTGGCACCGGGCTCCAGGTACCGGTGCCCCTTGGGCCGCGCGCCGCGCTCCCCCCGGACTCGCGCGAGGACGAGCTGCAGCTCCAGGAGCTCGCCGAAGATCAGTCGCCGGTGGGCGGGGCTCCCGCGGCGGTTGAGCTCCGTGGCGTCGGCGGTCGAGTCCGGATGGTGGAGCGCGGCGAGGGCCTCGCCCAGCGCCGGCAGGTCATGGCGTCTCCGGAGGTCCGGCGGCAGGGGATCGGCGACTCTGTCGAGAGACACGACCTCCAGCGCCCGGCCGAGGAGACGGCGGACGAGCGCCGGCCCCAGGGGCCCGGCGGGGGGATAGACCGGGACCACGCGCCCGCTGTGGAGCGCCCGGTCCGCGGGCTCGCAGCTCGGGTTCACGAGCTCGGGGAGCGCCCCGTCGCCTCCCCGCGGACGACGGAGCTCTCCGTGGAGCAGGTACTCGACCCCCGGCTCGACCTGGCTCGGGAGGTAGGGCCGGTTGAACCAGACCACCGGCAGGGTGCCGCTCGGGTCGTGGAGCCGGCCCCGAACCAGGGAAAACCCCCTCCGCCGGACCCGGATCCGGCGGAGCGAGTCGAGGCGGCCGCAGAGGGTGGCGCGGCAGGTCTCGCCGGGGCCGGCGCGCCAGGTCGCGACGGCCTCGGCCACGGGAGTGACCGTCCGGCGGTCCTCGTAGCGCTGCGGCAGGTGGAAGAGGAGGTCGCCGACCGTCCGGTAGCCCGCTGCCGCGAGCTGCCGGCCACGCACCGGACCGATTCCGGGCAGCGCCTCCAACGGGCTCGCGAGACCGAGTGGTCCGTCAGAGAAGGCGGAACTCCAGCTCGACGACACCGAAGCGGAGCTCGTCGCCCGGTTTGACCTCGACCGGTACGCCGGTCTCGAGACGCTCCCCGTTGACGAAGGTGCCGTTCATGGTGCCGATCTCCTCGGAGAGGAAGTACTTGTCGCCGCGGCGGAAGATCTTGCCATGGCGGCGGCTGATCGAGCGCTGGCTGTCGACGGGTGAGAGATCGACGTCGGGGTAGATTCCGGTCACCGGATCTCGCCGCCCGACGCTGGTCTCGGTACCGCGCGCGAAGAAGAAGTCCATGCCCGACTTCTTGTGCACCAGGTGCTCCGGGACCACCCGGGTCTCCACCTCTTCCGGAGCCGGAGGCTCCGGCGGCGCCGGAGGGCCCTGCGGCATCTGCTCGGCGCCCAGCTCGCGCAGCAAAGCGTCGGTCTCGCGCAGCCGGCGCGAGAGCTTGCGCATCATGCGCACGCCGATCTCCGGGTCGTCGCGGAGCATCTTGTTGAACGTCGAGCCGTTGATCTCGAGCAGCTTGACCGCGGTCTCGGCGCGGGCACCCGCGGCCCGGGGCAGGCCCTCGAGCAGCGCCATCTCCCCGAAGAAGTCCCCCTTCTCCAGCACCGTGAGGGGGCGGTCCTCCTCACCGACCTTCTTGAGGATCTCGACGCGTCCTTCGAGGACGATGTACATCTCGGTCCCGAGGGTGCCCTCCTCGAAGACCCACTCCCCCTCCTCCAGCTCGACGTTCTTGTAGACGGGCCCCGGCGCGCGCCCGGTGGTCTTGAAGACGGTGTTGTTCATCTGGGGAACCTCACCACCAGCCCGCCGGCCTCGGGATCGAGGCGGGCGGGAGCACCCAGGGGCAAGGTCAGGTTCGGCGCCTGGTGACCGGCCTCCAGCCCGATCGCCAGTGGCCAGGAAAAGCCGTCCACCGCGTCCGCGAGCTGATCGGGCCAGGCGGGTAGTCCCTCGGAACCTTCGTCCGCAGGCCGACAGAAACCCACCGCCATGCCTCCGATGGCAGCGAGATTACCGGACAGCCTGAGGTGGGTCAACATGCGATCGAGTCGATAGAGGGGCTCTCCGACCTCCTCCCAGAAGAGGACCGCCCCCGCCAGCGACGGCGCCCAAGGCGTACCGAGCAACGAGACGAGGAGGCTCAGACAGCCCCCGAGCAGGGGGCCGCGCGCCTCCCCGCGACGCAGCCAGGTGCCCACCGGCAGAGGCTCCGGCCAGGGCTCGCCCGCCAGGGCGCTCAGGAAGCTCCGCTCCTCGCGCTCGGAGAGCCCTCGGGCGAGCTCCGCCGCCACCATGGGGCCGTGGAAGGCGACCCATCCGAGGCGGGCGACCACCGCCAGGAGGAACGGAGTCAGGTCCGAGTAGCCGACGTAGGCCCGCGGATGACGGGCGAGGAGCTGCCAGTCGATCCGGGGCAGCAGGCGGGTGACCCCGTGGCCGCCCCGCGCGAAGACGACGGCCCGGATGGAGGGATCCGCGGCCAGGCGATGGAAGGCGGAGAGCCGCTCGGCGTCGGAGCCGGCGAACAGGCCGGAGCGCGCGCCGAGGTTGGTTGCGGGAACCGGCTCGAAGCCGAGTCGCTCGAGGGCCGCCATGCCGCGGGCGAGGCGCCCTGGAGCCACCGGGCCAGACAGGGCCGCAACCCCGATCCGGTCGCCGGGGCGAACCGGAGGGGGACATACGATGCCGGAGGACTCCATAAGCCGGATCCTGTCACCCGCGACGCGCTCCAAGAGGCGCCGCGGGGGGCGGTCATTCATCTGGGACCGGCGTTGCCGCCGGCCTCGAGCGACCTACCCGGGAGCAGGCCGCGACGCCCGGAGGCGCCGCGAGGCGGGACGGGCGGCCCGCTCGACCTCTCCCCTATTCGGTCTTGCTCCGCATGGGGTTTACCGTGCCAGAGCCGTCGCCGGCTCCGCGGTGCGCTCTTACCGCACCCTTTCACCCTTACCCCGCGGCGCCCTGTGCTGCGATAGGGGCCGCGAGGCGGTCTACTCTCTGTTGCACTTTCCGTCGCGTCGCCGCGCCTCGCCGTTGGCGAGCATGCTGCCCGTGGGAGTCCGGACTTTCCTCCCCCGGCCCGCGAACGGGCCGAAGGCGACCGCCTGGAGTCCTCCGGCGTCATTCATACTAACGGAACCGGCCCATCTCGGACTTCCCGCCGGAATCGAGCTCGATGGACCGCAGGTCCCCCGCCCACGCCGAACGGTCAAGCCTACGCTGGCCGAAGCGGCTATTCCACACCTCCGCACCCATCGGGTCCCCCCCACATCCCCTCGATCCCCTTCCCACCCCCGAGAGGGCGAAGGAGACGCCGCCGCCCTTGCGGCTCCGGTGGGCAGGAGGGGCAGGCCGGCTTCGCTGGGCAGGAGGGCGGAGGGTCAGCGCTTGCGGAAGAGGCCGGCGCCGCGGCCGCTCTCTTTCTGCTCCGCCCGGATCTCGCCGGCCAGCCGGTCGCGGGCCTCGGTGGCCGCGGGATGACCCGGGAGGCGCTCCAGGATCTGTTCGTAGAGCCGGAGGGCGGCCTCTCGACGCCCGCGCTTTTCCTCCACCTCGGCCAGTGCATAGCGATGCTCGAGGTGATCCGGCGCGAGCTCCATCGCCCGGCGCAGGCTGTCCCCCGCCATGTGGAGCCACTTCGGGTTCTGCGCCTGGACCTTGCCGAGCAGCGCCCACGCCGCGTCGGACTGCGGGTCGGTCCGGACGGCCTGGCGCAGGATCTCGAGCGCGAAGTGGTAGTCCTCGCGATGGGCCAACCCGGCGGCCTGCTTGACCAGCCCGCGGGTCAGCTCCCGGGCCTCCTCGAGGCGCTCCTCGGCCGTCCTCCCGGCCTCGACCGCGGCCCAGCGATCGTACTCGCTACGGCGGTGGGGATCGCACAGCACCAGGTACGCCTCCGTCGCCCGCTCGAAGAGGACCTCCACCACCCCTTGCCGGCCCCCCAGCCCGAGGCGGTCGGCGTGATCCGGGTGGACCTCCCGCGCGACCCGGAGGTAGGCGGAGTGCACCGTGCTCTCGTCCGCCCCCGTGGGCACTTCCAGCAGCTCGTAGTAGGTGTCACGGCCGCAGCGCACCAGGAACTCCGCCAGGCGCCGTCGGTGCTCGTCGGGATCCAGATCGAAGGGCTTGGCCGCGAGGTCGCGGCGCACCCGCTCCTGGAAACGCGCGAGGACCTCGACGGTGGCGAGCTTTCCAGTCATCGGACGCACAGTCTATGCGATGACCGGGGTGGAGATCACGGGGTCGGGGCTTCGGTCTGGTGCAGCGCCTCCCAGACCCGCCGGCCGACCACCGGTCCCAGCGCTTCCTGGAGCGCGTCGACCGGCGCCTGGCGCACGCCGTCCACGCTCCCGAAGCGACGCAGGAGCATCTTGCGCCGCCGCGGGCCCACTCCCGGCAGCTCGTCGAGGCGACTGTGGAGGGTGCGCTTCGCGCGCCGCTTGCGGTGCCGGCCGACCGCGAAGCGATGGGCCTCGTCGCGGATCGCCTGGAGGAGCTGGAGCCCGTCGTCGCTACGCGGCAGGCGGAGAGGCTCGGGCCGCTCCGGGAGGTAGACCTCCTCCTCGCGCTTGGCCAGGCCGACGACCGGGGTCTCCTCGACGCCCAGGCCGGCGAGGGCCTCGAGGGCGGCGTTCAGCTGCCCGCGTCCGCCGTCGATGAGGATCAGGTCCGGCATCTCGCCCACCTCCTCCAGACGCCGGCGGTATCGCCGCTCGACCGCCTGGCGCATGGAGAAGAAGTCGTCGGAGCCGCCCTCGAGCCCGCGGATGTTCAGGCTCCGGTACTCGCGCTTGCGCATCTTCCCGTCCTCCCAGACGACCACCGACGCGACCGTCTCGCCGCCCTGGAAGGTGGAGATGTCGAAGCCTTCGATCCGGCGCGGCGGCTCGAGGAGGTGGAGGTGCCGGCCGAGTCGCTCGGCGCCGGGAGCGGTCTTCGCCGCCTGGCGGAAGCGCCGCTTCCAGGCCATCTCGGCGTTGCGCCCGGCCAGGGCCACCCGGTCCGCCTTGGGCCCGCGCGAGGGCATGCGCACGTAGACCCGCTCCCCCTTCTTCTCGGACAGCCACTCGGCCAGGGCCTCCGGCTCCTCCACCGGCGCCGGGAGGTGCACCTCCTTGGGGATGAAGGTGGTGCGGTCGTAGATCTGGGGGACGACCTCCGAGAGGAGCTCCTCGGGCGTCACCTCCCCGAGCGCCTCCCAGAACAGCTCGCGCCGGTCCAGGACCTGGCCGCCGCGCATGACCAGCAGCGTGAGGGCCGCGTGGCCGGCCGCCGCGTGCACCCCGAAGACGTCCACGTCCTCCCCCGCCACCGACGAGAGCTTGCGGCGCTCGCTCAAGGCCTCGACCTCGGCGATCAGGTCGCGCAGCCGCGCCGCCTCCTCGAAGTCCAGGCGCTCCGCCGCCGCCGCCATCCGCCGCTTCAGGCGCTTGCCAAGCCGGTCGGTCTTGCCCGACAGGAAGAGTCGCGCCTCCGCCACCCCCTCCTCGTAGGCGGCGGCTGACGTGAGGCCGGCGACGCACGGTCCGAGACAGCGGTGCATGTCGTAGTACAGGCAGGGTCTCGGCAAGGTGCCGTCGATCTCGATCCGGCACACCCGGATGCCGAACAGCTTCTGGGTCAGCTTGATCGCCTTGCGCGCCCGGCCCCCGGGGATGAACGGACCGAAGTACTCGGCGCCGTCGTCGCGGATGCGGCGGGTGAAGGCGAGGCGGGGGAACGGATCGCCGGTGAGCTTGAGGTAGGGGTAGGTCTTGTCGTCGCGCAGCAAGACGTTGTAGCGCGGCCGCTTCTGCTTGATCCAGTTGTTCTCCAGCAGCAGGGCCTCGGCACCGGTGTCGGTGAGCACCCAGTCGAGGTCCCGCGCCTCCGACAGCATGGTGGCGATCCGGACCTCGTGGCCGCCGGCCAGGTAGGTCACGCCCCGCTTCCGAAGCGACTTCGCCTTGCCCACGTAGAGCGGCTTGCCGTCCTCGTCCTTGAAGATGTAGATACCGGGCTGGTCGGGGAGCCCCCGGACCTTCTCCTCGACGAGCGCGTCGACCACGTCTCACCCGGCGAAGATCTGGAGCTCGCGGAGCTCCTTGAGCTTGTCCCGGAGGACGGCGGCCTCCTCGAACTCCAGGCGCTTGGCGGCGGCGCGCATCTCCTTCTCCAGGCGCTGGATGCGCTCGGCCAGCGGGATCTCCGAGCGCTCGGCCACCTCCAGGATCTGCGGCTGGCCGGTCTCGTAGTAATCCAGGTTCGAGAGCGCCACCAGCGGGCTGTGGATGTCCTTGATGATGGTCGCCGGCTCGATGCCGTGCTCCTCGTTGTAGGCCCGCTGGACCTCGCGCCGCCGGGTGGTCTCGTCGAGGGCGCGATCGATCGAACCGGTGCCCTGGTCGGCGTAGAAGATCACCCGGCCGCCGACGTTGCGGGCCGCCCGCCCCGCGGTCTGGATGAGGGAGGTCTCGCTGCGCAGGAAGCCCTCCTTGTCGGCGTCGAGGATCGCCACCAGGCTGACCTCCGGCAGGTCCAGCCCCTCGCGCAGGAGGTTGATCCCGACCAGCACGTCGAACTCCCCGCGGCGGAGCCCGGTGACGATCTCCACCCGCTCCAGGGTTTCGATGTCGCTGTGCATGTAGCGCACCCGCATGCCGAGCTCGGTCAGGTACTGGGTGAGCTCCTCGGCCATGCGCTTGGTGAGCGTGGTCACCAGCACCCGCTCTCGGCGCTCCACGATCTTGCGGATCTCGGCGATCAGGTCGTCGACCTGACCCCGGGCCGGCCGGACCTCGATCACCGGGTCGAGGAGGCCGGTGGGGCGGATGAGCTGCTCCACCACGACCCCGCCGGTGCGCTCCAGCTCGAAGGGCGCCGGCGTCGCCGAGACGTAGATCCGCTGGCCGATCTTGGCGTCGAACTCCTCGAAGGTCAGGGGGCGGTTGTCGAGGGCGCTGGGCAGGCGGAAGCCGTAGTCCACCAGCGTCTGCTTCCGGGAGCGGTCGCCGTGGTACATGCCGCGCACCTGAGGCATGGTCTGGTGGCTCTCGTCGACGATCAGGAGGAGGTCGTCGGGAAAGTAGTCGAGCAGGGTCGGGGGCGGCTCGCCCGGCGCCCGGCCCGAGAGATGCCGCGAGTAGTTCTCGATGCCATGGCAGTAGCCGATCTCCTTGAGCATCTCGAGATCGAAGCGCGTGCGCTGCTCGAGGCGCTGGAGCTCCAGCAGCTTGTCCTGGTCGGAGAGCTCGGCCAGGCGCTCGGCGAGCTCGAGCCGGATGCCGTCGATCGCCGCGAGCAGGCGCTCGCGGGGCGTCACGTAGTGGGTCCGCGGGTAGACGGCGACCTTGTCGGGAGTCGCCAGCACGTCGCCGCGCAGGGGGTCGAAGCGGCTGATCCGCTCGATCTCGTCTCCGAAGTACTCGATGCGGATCCCCCGCTCTTCGTAGGCAGGCAGGATCTCCAGGATGTCGCCGCGCACCCGGAACGAGCCGTGGAAGAGATCGAGGTTGGTGCGGTCGTACTGCATGGCCACCAGGCCGGCGAGGGCGGCGTCGAGGCCCGCCGTGTCGCCCACCTCGAAGAACTGCAACATGCCGTAGAAGGCCTCGGGAGAGCCCAGGCCGTAGATGCACGAGACCGAGGCCACGATGATCACGTCCCGGCGCTCGAACAGGGCCTTGGTGGCGCGCAGGCGGAGCCGGTCGATCTCCTCGTTGATCGACGTCTCCTTCTCGATGTAGGTGTCGCTCTGGGGAACGTACGCCTCGGGTTGGTAGTAGTCGTAGTAGGAGACGAAGTACTCCACCGCGTTGTCCGGGAAGAAGCTCCGGAACTCCTGGAAGAGCTGGGCCGCCAGCGTCTTGTTGTGGGACAGGACGAGGGTGGGCCGGTTGACCGCCTCGACCACCTTGGCGATGGAGAAGGTCTTCCCCGAGCCGGTGACCCCCAGGAGCACCTGCTCCCGGTCGCCGCGCTCGACCCCTTCGACGAGCTGGCGGATGGCCTCGGGCTGGTCCCCCTGGGGCTCGAAGCGAGAGACGAGGCGGAAACGATCCATGGTGGCTGGCCCGGCGGGAGACGAAGCCCCGTACCGGCCGAGGTACAACCGCCGGCCGAGGGAGATTTCTTCCGTGCCGGCTACCCCGGCGGCGCGGGGGCGGCGGTGGGCGCCGGGGAGGATCGCTCCCCGGCGCCGCCCGGCCCCGGCGCCTTCCGCTCCGGTTTCCACGCGGAGCTCGGCACCGCCTCCAGGGCCTCGGAGATCTCCGCCACGGCCGCCGGCGAGAGCTTCGCGTCCGCTCCCTGCTCGGCGGCCGACGTCACGCCCCGCTGCATCTGCTGCATCGCCCTCTGGATGGCGATCGGATCGGCCTGCCCCGCCCGGGTCGCCGCGATCGCCCGCTCGAAAGCCCGATCGAATCGGTCGCGCTCGGCCTGGGGGAGTTCCTCCGGCACCAGCGGCTTGATCTGGCTCTCCATGACCTCCAGGAACCAGGCGAAGATGGCGCTCTCGTTGACCACGAAGAGCACGCCGGCGACGATGAGCAGGACGAAGAGCGCACCGCAGCCGATGAGCAGGGGCTTGCCCACGCCCGGGCCGGTTCCGGCCTCCCGCGCCCCGGGAGGGCCGGGACGGTCGAAGGGAGAGGGCGCGGAAGCCGGCCGGTTCGGCTCGTTCGGGGCGTCCGGTCGGTCGGGTTCGGTCATGGCGGCGGGGCGCTTCGGGTGGAATGGGTCTGCTGCGGCACCGGTTCTATCATCGCGGGCCGGAGGCGGCAAGCCGCCCCGAGCCCAGACCGCTACAATCCCCGCCATGGAGTACGACCCCCTCGAACCCCCCGGCGCGGGCCGGGAAGCCGCCGACTCCGAATCGCCGGCGCCCGAATCCGCCGAGGCGACCACCGAACCATCCCGACGGCGCCTCGGGCCGCGCTGGCTCCGCGGCCGCCGGCACCTCCTCATCTGGCTGTGGCCCCTGGTCGGAGCGGTCGCCATCGGCGTCGTGGGCGGCGTCGGCGTGGCCGCGGCGATCAACATGCCCCGGGTCGAGTCGATCACGGACTACACGCCGACCCTGATCACCGAGCTCCACGACCGCGCGGGCCACGTCTTCGCCACGTACGCCCGGGAGCGGCGGATGATGCTCGAGGAGGGTCAGCTCCCGACCATCGTCCAGCAGGCCGTGGTTTCCGCCGAGGACGGCAACTTCTTCCACCACGGCGGGATCGACGCCATGGGCGTCGTCCGCGCGGCGCTGGCCAACCTCGAGCACGGGCGGAAGTTCTCGGGGGCCTCCACGATCACCATGCAGCTCGCCCGGATGCTCTACCTCTCGCGCGAGAAGAGCTGGCGCCGCAAGGTCGAGGAGGCGTTCCTGGCGGTCGAGCTGGAGAAGAACCTCACCAAGCAGCAGATCCTCACCCTC
>CAZIIB010000087.1:0-9447 GCA_964539125.1 uncultured Thermoanaerobaculia bacterium
CTCCCTACGGCTACCCCCGGGACACCACCCCGGAGATCGAGCGGCTTCTCGCCCGGCGCGGCGCGGTGCTCGAGAACGCCTACTCCCAGGCGCCCTGGACCCTGCCCTCCGTCGTCTCGTTCATGACCAGCCGCTACCCGGGCGAGATCTTGGGGAGCGATCCGGCGAGCTACGGCATTCCGGCCGGCTCCGAGCCGCTGGCCTCGGTGCTCGCCGGCCTCGGGTACCGGACCGGAGGGTTCATCGCCAATCCGCTCCTCCACGCGGGCAACGGGTTCGCCCGGGGCTTCGCCGCCTTCTACTCGCCGGAGAGCCTGACCGCGATCCAGCGCCACGCCGGGAGCGTCAACCGGCGGGCGATCCCCTGGCTGCGCGCCCATCAGGGGGAGCGGTTCTTCGCCTACGTCCACTACATCGACCCCCACGACCCGTACGATGACGCGGACGTCGTCGACGGCCGTTCGCGGATCTTCCGCGACCCGGGCGGGATGCCCCCGGACTACGTGCACGGCCTCTACGTCGGCAAGCTGGTCCCGGAGGACCCGGCGCGGGAGGTGCGCCACTTCCGGGCCTTGTACGACACCGAGGTCCACTACGTCGACCGGGCGATCGGGGAGCTCCTCGGGAGCCTCCCGGAGGAAGTCCTCGCCCACACGCTGGTCGTCCTGAGCGCCGATCACGGAGAGGAGCTCCACGACCACGGCGGCTGGAAGCACGGCCAGTCCCTCTACGAGGAGCAGATTCACGTCCCGCTGATCGTGCGCTGGGACGGCAGGATCCCGGCGGGCCGGCGCCTGAGCGGCACCGTCCGCCTGCTCGACCTGCTCCCCACCCTGGCCGCCGCGGCGGGCGGCGAGCCGGCGCCCGGCTGGCAAGGGCGAAACCTCCTGGCCGCCCTCGAGGGCGATGCGCCGCTACCCCGGCTCGAGGCCTTCGCCCAGCGTCTCCAGGCCGCGCCACTCCAGGCCGCCCTGGTGCTCGACGGCTGGAAGCTCACCCTGTTCAACCGGCGCCAGCCCTTCACCCCCAAGGACGACACGCAGGAGTACCTCTACCGGCTGAACCTGTCGCGCCTCGGCGGCACCGAGCTCCACGACCTGCGCCGCGATCCCGAGGAGCGCCGCGATCTGCTGGCGCCGGCGCCCGAGTCGGGAGGCGAGGCGGCGGCCGCTCCGGAGAGCCTGCCCGCCGGGCGGCTCACGGATCTCGACGCCCTGCTCCAGTCCCACCTCGCCCGGACCTCCCACGCCCTGCGCGCGCTCACCGACTCTCTGCCCGCCGGGCGCCGCCTCGCCGGCGAGCTGGTCTTCGAGCGGCCGCCGTCGGCGGTGACGCCGCTCTTCCTCTCCGCCGGGGATCGGGCCGAGCTCGACGGCGACCGGGTCCGGTTCGAGCTGGTCGGCGCCCCGGTGTCCAAGGGCTTCGTGGTCGCCGGCGACCCCGGAGCCCTGATCTCCGCCTCCCTGACCCTCGACGGCGAGCCGCTCGCGCCGGGCCGGCTCCGGGTGGGCGGCGGCAAGGTCTTCACCGGCCGCCGGGTCGACGCCGGGGCCCTCGAGAGCGAAGCGTTTCCGGCGGCGAGCGGCCGGCCCGGCCTGCGGCTGTGGGCCTACGCCGGCGGATCCGCGCCGGCGGCCCAAGCCAACCCGGAGACCCGCAAGGGGCTCGAAGCCCTGGGATACGTCCAATGACCGACGCCACCGATCACCCCTTGGAGCCCTACGGCGGTCTGATTCCCCCGGGTGAGACCGCCACGGTCCACGCCCGTCGGGTGCTGGTCGTCGCCCCCCATCACGACGACGAGGTGCTCGGGTGCGGCGGCCTCCTCGCCCAGCTGGCGGCCGCCGGAGCCCGGGTCCGGGTGCTCTTCCTGAGCGACGGCGCCGCGGGGGTCGGTGGAGGCGAGGCGGCCCGCGCCTACGCCGCGCGGCGGCGCGAGGAGTCGACGAGCGCCCTGGCCGCCCTCGGGATCGAGGGCGAGGACGGGGCCTCCTACCTGGAGCTGCCGGACGGCGCCCTCGCCCACCACCTGGAAGACCTCTCCGCGGCCCTCCGCGACGCCCTCATCGACTTTGGCGCCGACCTCCTCCTGGTGCCCTCGCCCCTGGAGGCGACCGCCGACCACCGGGCCGCCTTCGCCGCCCTCCACCACCTGCTGGGCGCTCTGCGGCCCGCCGCGGCCGGCGCCGAGGATCCCCTGGCCGCGTTGGCTCGCGGTCTCACCGTCCTGGTCTACGAGGTCAACCATCCGGCCTATCCGGACCTCTTGGTCGACGTCTCCGGCCGGCTCGACGCGATCCGCGCGGCCATGGCCTGCTACGCCAGCCAGCAGGAGCGCCACGACTACCTGGCGGCCGGCATCGGCCTGCGCCGCTTCCGCACCCTCTCTCTTCCCGCCGGCGTCGAGGCGGCGGAGGGCTACCGGCGCCTCGCGCTCGGCGACTTCACCACCCGCAGCCCGGCGCAGCTCATCCGCCACCTGGGCGGGTTGGCCGAGCTCCTCGAGGTGACGAGCGGTCCTCGGGTGTCGGTGGTGGTCCGCACCAAGGACCGGCCGGACTTCCTCCGGCAGGCCCTGGAGAGCCTCGCCGAGGGGACCTATCGCCGGGTCGAGGTGATCGTGGTCAACGACGGCGGCCGGCCTCCCGAGCTCCCGGAGCCTTACCCCCTGGCCCTCCGGAGGGTCGACCTCCCGGAGAACCGGGGCCGCGCGGCGGCGGCCAATGCCGGGATCGGCGCGGCGAGCGGCGAGTGGATCGCCTTCCTCGACGCCGACGACCTGGCGGCGCCCGAGCACCTCGCCGTGCTGGTGGACGCCGCCGCGGGCGCCGGCATCCGGGCGGTCTACAGCGACGCCGCGGTGGTGACCTACGAGCTCACCGGCGCGGGCGCGCCGGGCTCGCCCGGCGGCTGGCGGCCGGTCGAACGGCGTCTCCCGTACAGCCGGGACTTCGACCCCGACCTGCTGGTGCTCGACAACTACATCCCGTTCAACACCGTGCTCCTCGAGCGCTCCCTGGTCGACGAGCTCGCCGAGGCCGCGCGCGGAGCGGGCGGCCAGGGTGCCTTCGACCCGAACCTGCCCTTCTTCGAGGACTGGGACTTCCTGATCCGCCTGGCGGCCCGGGAGCCGCTCCACCACGTGCGCCGTACGACCTGCGAGTACCGTCACTTCCGGGGCGCCGGCCATCACGCCCTGGGCGAGCGGCCCCGGGAGCGGCCCGACTTCCTGGAGATGAAGGCCCGGGTGCTGGCGCGCCATGCCGGCCTCCTCGGCCCCGACCGCCTGGCCCGCGCCGTCGACACCTTGCGCTCCGAGGCCGTGGCCCTGGCCGAGGAGGCCGCCCGGGTGCGCTCCGGGCTGGGCGGCGAGCTCGACGCCTTCGCCGGGCGTCACCGTGAGCTCGAGGAGCGCTTTCACCGAGCTCGCGGCGAGGCCGAGGCCCTGCGCGGCGAGACCGAGGCCCTGCGGGACCAGGCCGCGGACCTGCAGGCCGAGCTCGAGCGCCTCTACCGGCGGGAGGCGGAGCTCCAGAAGGTGGCGGACGAACAGACCGAGCACGTCGGCCGGACGTACGCCGAGATCGAGCGCCTGAACGGCATCCTCCGCCAGCTCGGCGAGTCCTCTCTGCGCGGTCTCTTCCGCTGGTGGCGGGAGCAGCGGCGATGAAGCTCGGCCTGGTCTCCTCGGAGCCGCTCGAGGGCCGGGTGGCGGGCATCGGCATCCGCTACCTCGAGATGGCGCGGCGCCTGCCGGAGCTGGGCATCGAGACGGTGGCGGTGTCGCCGGCGGCCCCCGAGGCGACCCCCCTGCCGCCCGGCGGCGCGCGCCGGTTCGTCGCCGGCCGGCTTCCCGAGATCCTCCGGGATTGCCAGGCGGTTCTCGCCCAAGGCCAGCTCGCCAACGACGTGCTTCTCGAGTGCTCTCACCTGCCGGTGGCCATCGACCTCTACGACCCGTGGCTGGTGGAGAACCTCCACTACGAGCCCGAGCTCGGCCTCGACCCGTACCGCAACGACCACGCTACCTGGGTGCTCCAGCTCTCCCGGGGCGACTTCTTCCTCTGCTCGTCCGAGGAGCAGCGCCTCTACTACCTCGGGTTTCTGACCGCCCTCGGCCGGGTCAACCCGCGGCGCCTCGCCGACGATCCGGATCTCGCCGGCCTGATCGCCCCGGTTCCCTTCGGCGTGCCCGAGGAGCTGCCCGCCCATCGTCCGGTGCTCGAGCCCGCGGCGCCGGGGGAGCGGCGGCTCCTCTTCGGCGCGCTCTACGATTGGTACGATCCGTGGACCGTGCTCGACGCCCTGGCGGAGCTCGACGGCGCGGGCGGTGGCCCGGACTCCGGTTCCTGGAGTCTCCTCTTCGTCCGCCACCCGCGCCCGGAGGCGACGCCCCAGCGCCTGCTCCGCGAGGTGGAGGCGCGTTCCCGGGAGCGGGGCTGGTGGGGAAGCCGGGTGCGCCTGGTGGACTGGGTGCCCTTCGAGCGGCGCTACGATCTGCTGCGCGACGTCGACCTGCTGGTCGCTCCCCACCGCCCCAGTCTCGAAACCCGGCTCTCCATGCGCACCCGCTTCCTCGACGCCTTGGCCGCCGGCTGCCCGGTGGTGACCAGCGCGGGCGGCACCCTGGGCCGGCTGCTCGTCGAGCACGACGCGGGCTGGGTCTGCCCTCCGGGCGACCCGCAGGCCCTGGCCGCCGCCCTCCGAGAGGCCCTGGAGCGTCCGCGCGCTCACGCCGCCGGGGCCGAGCGCCTCGCCGGCCGCTTCGCCTGGAGCCGGGTGCTCGAGCCGCTGGCCGCGTTCTGCCGGGATCCGCGCCGCGACCCGACGCGCGAGGACTTCGCCTTCCGGCCCGAGACCGTGGCGCCGGCCGACCGGCTCGGCTTCCGGCTGCGGCGGCGCCTGCGCCGTCGCCTGCGCACCTTCGCCCGCCGGCGGCCCGAAGGCGCCCTGAGGCCGAAATCGTGACGAACGAGCCGAGTTTCCTGCTGCGCGAGAATGGGAGTGGGCGTCCCCTTCCCCCCAGACCACAGCGCTTCGCGCTGCGGTGCCCGGTGGGAAGGGGATCGAGGGGATGTGGGGGGGACCCGATGGATCGAGCGGTCTGGAGTAGCCGTTTGGCTGAGCGTAGCCTCGATCGCTGGGCGTGGGCGGGGGAACCCGAGTACCCGACGCCTATGGCCTTCCGATCGCCTCGTCGGCTCAAGGCGGAGCCTCTCTAGGATGAGCGGCGTCCGGAAGGTCTCGGTCTGCGTGCTCTCCTGGAACGGCCGCGAGCACCTCGCCACCTGCCTGCCGGCGCTCGCCGCGCAGGAGAGCCCGGGAGTCGAGCACGAGGTCCTGGTGCTCGACAACGGCTCGCACGACGGCACCGCCGAGTGGATCCGCCGAGAGCAGCCGTGGGTTCGCCTGGTGGAGAGCCCGGTCAACCTGGGCTTCTGTGCCGGCAACAACCGGCTGGTGGCCGAAGCCGAGGGCGATGCGATCGCCTTGCTGAACAACGACACCCGCCCCGAGCGGGGCTGGCTCAAGGCTCTCGTCGCGTGCCTGGCAGAGGCTCCCGACGACGTGGCCGCGGTCTCCGGCCGGATCGTGGACTGGAGCGGAGAGCACCTGGACTTCGGCCGGGGGGTCATGACCTTCGACGGTCACGCGTTCCAGCTCGACTTCCGGCGCTCCCTGGGCGGGGCCCGGGTGCCGGACGACGGCGAGGAGCTGTTCTTCCCGTGCGGCGGCAACATGCTGGTGCGCAAGCGCGCCTTCGAGGCGGCGGGCGGCTTCGACGAGGACTACTTCGCCTACCTCGAAGACGTGGACCTGGGCTGGCGCCTGTGGTCCGGTGGTGAGCGGGTCGTGGCCGCCGCCGGCGCGGTGGTCCACCACCGCTCGGCCGCCACCAGCGATCTTCTCGGCCTCTTCAACCGCGGGTTCCTGTTCGAGCGCAACGCGTTTCTCACCGCCTACAAGAACTACCAGGAGGGGCTCTGGGAACGGATCATGCCGGCGGTGCTCCTGACCCTCACCAGCCGTACCCAGACTCTCCTCGTCGAGAACAACCCGGGAGCCGCCACGTTCACCCTCGATCCCTACGCCGGGCTGATCGCCAACACCGCGCAGAGCCGCGCCGCCGGGGTCGCCGCGGAGAAGGGCCCGGCCGCCCCCCCGCGGCCCCCCGCCGGACCGCGCACGCTGGGGGAGAAGTGGCGCGCCTACGGCACCGCCGAGCTCGCCCGGCGGGCCGTCGCCAAGGCTCGCCGCGAGCTGCTCGGCGGAAGGCGACGCCGCGCCGGAACCCGGATCGCCGACGAGCGCACCGTCGCCCAGCTCCGGGCCGTGACCTACCTCCTCGGCCACCTCGACCGGGCGGCGGCCAAGCGGGCCGAGGTCCAGGCCCGCCGCCGCCGGTCGGACGCCGAGATCTTCGAGCGATTTCCCCCCTACCTGGTGCCCACCTACCCGGGCGACGACCGGCTGTTCGCCTCGCCCGGCTTTCGCGCCTGGCTGCCCGCCGACCTGCCTCTCGTCTCCGCCCGTCTCGAGGAGGTCATGGCCTGCGGCGAGCCGGAGTCGCCCCGGGATTCCTCGGGCGCGTGCGATCACGGCTCGCAGTAGGGGCGGTCGTGAATGAGGTGGGATAAGGTCTCGCCCGTGGCCGAGCCCGCCTTCTCCGTCATCATCCCGACCCACGACCGCCTGGACGTCCTGCCCGAGGTCCTGGACGCCGTCGAGACGCAACGAGGCGCGCCGCCGTTCGAGGTGGTGGTGGTCGACGACGGCTCGACGGACGGCACCCGCGAGCTCCTGGCGGACCGGCGCTTCGCCGTGCCGGCGCGGGTGCTCTGCCAGGACAACCGGGGACCTGCGGCGGCGCGCAACGCCGGCGTCTCCGCCGCTTCGGGGGAGCGCGTGGCCTTTCTAGGGGACGACACCGTCCCGGCTTCCGGATGGTTGGCGGCGCACGCCGCGGCCCACGAGCGCTACGGCGGAGGCGACGAGCTGGCGGTGATCGGCTACACCCGCTGGCACCGGCGGATGCGGCCCACGCCATTTCTGCGCTACATCAACGAGTACGGCCTGCAGTTCGGCTATCGGCTGATCGAAGATCCGTCGAACGTTCCGTTCAACTTCTTCTACACCTCGAACCTCTCGCTCTGGCGCCGTCGCCTGCTGGAGGAGCCGTTCGACGAGGGTTTCCCTTACGCTGCGTGGGAGGACATCGAGGTTTCCTACCGGTTGTTCGCCGCCGGTGAGCGCCTGGTCTACGCTCCCTCCGCCGTGGTCGAGCACGACCACCCGACGACCCTGGAGCGCTTCTGCACCCGGCAGGAGCGCTCGGGCTACTCGGCGGTGGTCTTCCACCGGCTCCATCCGGAGCTCGGCGCGTTCCTCGGGCTGGGTCCGGATGGCCCTCCTCCGCTCCCCTCCGAAGGCCGTCAGCGGCGCCGCGAGAAGCTGGCCCGGGCCTTGCAAAATCTCCCGGTGAGGACTCCGCGCCTGTGGGAGGACGTCCTCCGGTTCCATTACATCGCCGGCCTCCGCAGGGGCTGGCGCGAGGGCGCGGGAAGAGGAGAACGACCATGAAGATGACACGGTTTTCGGCGATCCTGGCCCTCGGGCTCCTCCTGGGGGCATCGACCCTGCCTGCGCGCGCCGCTGGCGACCCTCGGACTCCCCACGGCTCGACCTCGGCTCAGTCGGCCTCTCCGCGCAGCGGGCACGTCGCATCCCATTCATCCACGCCGCCGCCTCGGGTCGCAGTCCCCCGTTCCGGCGGGAGCTCCGCCAGCCGGGCGCCCCATACCCGCGGCTATACCTCGCACGACGGCAGCCACGGCCACTACTACGGCCGGGGTGGCTCGTACGTGCCGTATTTCCCCTACGGTTACGGGTACCCCTGGTTGTGGGGTGGCGGTTGGGGCTGGGGCTGGGGCTGGTACGGCTCGTACCCCTGGTATCCCTGGGGTGTCGGGGCCTACTACTACCCCGAGCGCGTGCGTCCCGACCTGGGCGCCCTCGACCTCGACGTCCGTCCAGAGAAGGCCCAGGTCTTCTTGAACGGGCACCTGATCGGCGTGGCCGATGACTTCGACGGCTGGCCGCGCTATCTGTGGCTCGAGAAGGGGACCTACGACCTGGTCTTCTACCACGACGGGTTCAAGACCATCGCCCGCCAATACACCATCTACCCGGGGGTGATCATCGACGTCGAGGACTCGATGGTCCCGGGTGAGGCCACTCGCCCCGAAGACCTCGCCGCCACCTCCACCGAGCACCGGGACGAGCGCCTCGAGCGGCGCGAGGAGCGGGGTGAGGGCACGCCGTCCGGCGAGCCGGAGTGGCGCGAGCGGGTGGAGCGGGAGCGGGCCGAGATGGGCAAGGGCGGCGAGGCTCCGCAGGCGGAGCAGCCCTACGACGCCCGCCGCGAGCCGGCCCACCTGAGCCTCGGCGTGGTGCCCACGGACTCGGCGATCTATCTGGACGGCCGGTTCCTGGGCACCGGGGACGACATCCTGCGCGCCCACGGCACGATCACCGTCGACCCGGGCGACCACGAGCTCGAGGTGGTGCGGCCGGGCTACGAGTCGAAGACCACCAGCTTCAGCGCCGAGCCCGGCGAGGAAGTGGACCTGAAGGTCGAGCTGGAGAAGAAGTAGGCAAGCCGGGGGCGGTCCTCGGTCCCTCGGCCCAGCTTCCGACTCAAAGCTCGACGGGAGGGGGCGTCCCCTTCCCCTCCGACCACGGAGCCCTGCTCCGCGGTGCCCGGTGGGAAGGGGATCGAGGGGTCGTGGGGGGGTGCGATGGATCCCCCGGTCTGGCGTCGCCACGCAGGTGGAGTGGAGCGATCTCCTCTGGCGTGGGCGGGGGAGCGCTGGTCAGAGAAATCCTCGGTGTTCCAGGTGCCTCCGCTGTTCGAGGCGGAGCTTCGTAATCAGGACGCTTCTTCCAGGTTCTCGCGCTCGAGATCGAGGAGCCAGCGCTTCTTGTCCTTGCCGGCGATGTAGCTCCCGATTCCCGACTTGTTGGTCACCACGCGGTGGCACGGGATGACGATCGGGATCGGGTTCGTCACCAGCACTGCGAGCACCTGGCGGTAGCCGTCCGGCTGGCCGGCGGCCGCGGCGATCTTCTGGTAGGTGCGGGTCCTTCCGTAGGGAATCTTGGCGACCTCGTGGAGCACCCGGCTGTCGAAGCGGGGAAGCCCCGCGGGTCCCAGGTCGAACGACAGGTCCAGGTTCTTGCGGGCCCCGGCGAAGTACTCCGAAAGACGTCCGAACAGCTCGTCGAGGAAATCCGAGCCGTCGAGGTCCTCGAACGGCGTGAAGGTGGCGTTCTCCTCTCCCTCGGGCCCGATCCCCAGGCGAGTGATGGTCTGCCCCGGCAGCTCGAGGCCCTGCTCACCCAGGGCCGACGGGAACAGGACGCGGAGCATCTGCGTCTCGGGTCTCA
>CAZIIB010000088.1:0-9422 GCA_964539125.1 uncultured Thermoanaerobaculia bacterium
CGGCGCCTCGTGGCCTACGTGACGGCGGAGGCCGCCACCGGCGACCGCCCCACGCCGGAGGCCCTGCGCAGGTACCTCGCCGAGACGTTGCCCGCCTACATGGTGCCGTCGGGTTTCGCGGTGCTCGACCGCCTCCCCTTGACGCCCAACGGCAAGGTGGACCGGCAGGCCCTCGCCCGCGTCCGGGACAGCGCCATCGACCTGGCCCGCGAGTCGCGCCCACCGACCACCGAGGGCGAGCGCAAGATCGCGGGGGTGCTCACCGAGGTGCTGGGAATCGAGCAGCTCGGCGTCGACGCCAACTTCTTCGACCTGGGGGGCAACTCGCTCCTGCTGGTGCGGGCCCACGCCCGCCTGGAGGAGGTGCTGGGCGTCGAGCTGCCGCTGATGGCGCTGTTCAACCATCCGACGGTGCGCTCCCTGGCCGCCCACCTGGCCGCCGAGGAGACGCCGGACGCCGACGGCGCCGCCGAGAAGCGGGCGGCGGAGCAGCGCGCCGAGAAGGCGGAGCAGCTCGCCCGGGGCCAGCAGCGTCTCCTCCAGCGCCGCCGGCGGAAGGCGCCGTGAGGCGCCGGGCCGCCGGCAGGCTCGCGGTCACCGTTCCCGCGGGAGTCCGCACTATAGGGATGCACCACCGGCTGCCCGAGGGCGGACCGTCGGTGCCGGTGTGTTCGAGAACCCTGTCCATGAACCGTTCGGGAGAGTGCGATGAGTGACGAGGTGAAGTTCGACGAGCGCACGGGGATGGAGGTGGCCATCGTGGGGATGGCCGCCCGCTTCCCGGGCGCCGACTCGATCGAGCGATTCTGGGAGAACCTGCGGCAGGGGATCGAGGCCCTCGAAGGGGTCAGCGCCGAAGAGCTGGAGGCGGCGGGGCGTCCCAAGAGCCTGCTGGAATCGAAGGGCTACGTGCCGGTGGCGCGGCCGATCCGCGACTTCGACCACTTCGACGCCGGCTTCTTCGAGATCGGCGCACGCGAAGCCGAGCTCATGGACCCCCAGCACCGGATCTTCCTGGAGTGCGCGTGGGAGGCCTTGGAGGACGCGGGCTACGACCCGGAGCGCTGCGGCGAGTCGGTGGGGGTCTTCGCCGGCTCCCGGATGAACGCCTACCTGCTCAACGTGGTCTCCAACCCCGGGCTGGCCGAGCAGGTGGGCGAGCTCACCATCCAGCTCGCCAACGACAAGGACTACCTGCCGTCGCGGGTCTCCTACAAGCTCGACCTGGGCGGTCCGTCGGTCAACGTGCAGAGCGCGTGCTCCACCGCCCTGGTCGCCGTGCACCTCGGCTCCCAGGCCCTGATCGCCGGCGAGTGCGAGCTGGTCCTGGCCGGGGGCGTGGCGCTGCGCTATCCCAACCTCGGCTACTGGTTCCAGCAGGGGGGCGTGCAGTCGCCGGACGGCCACGTGCGGGCGTTCGACGCCGGGGCCCAGGGGACCATGTTCGGCAACGGCATGGGCGCGGTAGTCCTCAAGCGGCTCGAGGACGCCTTGGCGGACGGCGACACCGTCCACGCGGTCGTCCGCGGCTCGGCGGTGACCAACGACGGCTCGGCGCGGGTCGGCTTTGCCGCTCCCGGCGTCGACGGCCAGGTGCGGGTGGTCCGCGCGGCCCAGCTCGCCGCCGGGGTGGACGCCGAGAGCATTACCTTCGTCGAGGCCCACGGCACCGGCACCCCCATGGGCGACCCGATCGAGGTCCAGGCCCTGACCCGGGTGTTCCGGGAGACCACCGCCGAGCGAGGCTTCTGCGCCCTCGGCTCGGTCAAGACCAACATCGGCCACGCCGGGGCCGCGGCCGGCATCGCGGGGCTGATCAAGGCGACCCTCGCCATCGAGCACGCGGAGATCCCGCCGACCCTCTTCTTCGAGACCCCGAACCCGCAGATCGACCTCGAGGCGAGCCCGTTCTTCGTCAACACCGACCTGCGCCCCTGGAAGGTGCCGGGGCGCCCCCGGCGGGCGGCCGTGAGCTCGTTCGGGATGGGGGGCACCAACGCCCACGTGATCCTCGAGCAGGCGCCGCCCCAGGAGCCGTCGGGCCCCTCGCGGCCCTGGCAGCTCCTGGTCCTCTCCGCGCGCTCGGAGAGCGCCCTCGCGGCCTCCGCCGCGCGCCTCGCCGACCACCTGGAGAGCCACCCGGAGACCCCCCTGGCCGACGCGGCCCACACCCTCCAGGTCGGGCGCAGGCGCCACGCCCACCGCCGGACCTTGGTCTGCCGGGACCGGGACGAGGCGGTGGCCGCCCTGCGCGGCGAGCGGCCGGAGAGAGTCGCCTCGACGTTCGACCCCGAGACGGGCCGGCCGGTGGTCTTTCTGTTCTCGGGGCAGGGGAGTCAGTACCCCGGGATGGGGCGCGACCTCTACGAGTCGGAAAAGGTCTTCCGGGTGGCCCTCGACCGTTGCGCGGAGGGGCTCCGGGGACACCTGGGAGGCCAGGGGACGCCGGAGGTGGACCTCCGGGAGCTGCTGTACCCTGAGGGCGACGAGGAGGAGGCCGTGGCCCGGCTGGAGCAGACGGCCTTCACCCAGCCCGCGCTGTTCGCCGTCGAGTACGCCCTGGCCGAGCTCTGGACCTCGTGGGGGATCGAGCCGCGGGCGATGATCGGCCACTCGATCGGCGAGTACGCGGCCGCCTGCCGCGCCGGCGTGTTCTCGCTCGAGGACGCCCTGGCGCTGGTGGCGGCTCGCGGTCGGCTCATGCAGGCGCTGCCGGCGGGCTCCATGCTGGCCGTGCCGCTGCCCGAGGCGGAGGTGGTGGAGCTCCTCGACGGAGGCCTCTCGCTGGCGGCGGTCAACGCGCCGGAGCGCTGCGTGGTCTCGGGACCGGCCGACGCGGTGGAGCGGCTCGCCGATCGGCTGGCCGAGCGCTCGGTTCCCTGCCGCCCCCTCCACACCAGCCACGCGTTCCATTCGCCCATGATGGAGCCGATCCTGGAGCCCTTCGTGGCGCGGCTCGACGGCGTCGAGCTCCGGGCGCCCGAGATCCCCTTCGTCTCGAACCTCACGGGCACCTGGATCACGGCCGAGCAGGCCACCGATCCGGCCTACTGGGCGCGCCACCTGCGCCAGGCGGTGCGCTTCGCCGACGGTCTCGCGACCCTGCTCGGTGACGAGCCGCGGGTGGCTCTGCTGGAGGTGGGCCCGGGCAACAGCCTCGGCCGTCTCGCCAGTCGTCATCCGGCGCGCGGCGAGGCGACGCCTATCCTCTCCTCGCTCCGGCACCCCCGGGAGTCGGGGGACGACCGCGCCTATCTGCTGCGCAGCCTCGGGCGCCTCTGGGCCGCCGGCGTCGACGTCGACTGGCCGGGCTTCTATTCGGAGGAACGCCGCCGGCGGGTGCCGCTCCCGACCTACCCCTTCGAGCGCCAGCGCTACTGGCTCGAGATCGGTGAGGGCGCCATCGGCCGCGACGGAGCGATGGTGAAGAAGGAGAACCCCGGGGACTGGTTCTACCTGCCCACCTGGGAGCCCTCCGTGGCCCCGGCGCCGCGGCCGGGCGCGGCCGGCGACGAGGCGGAGAAGGCGGCGGGCGCCCCCTGGATCCTCTTCGACCTGGGCACCGCCCTCGGAGGGCGGCTTGCCGAGCGCCTGACGGAGGACGGGCGCCGGGTGATCCGCGTGGGGCGCGGCGGCGGGTTCCGGAAGGTGGCCGACGACGACTACGAGGTGGGCGGCGAGCGCGCCGACTACCAGGCCCTGTTGGAGGCGGTCGGCGAGAGCGCCGGAGCGCCGCGCTCGGTGATCCATCTCTGGAGCGTGGAGGCGCCGGAGCAAGGGGACCGCCTCGCGGCCTGCGCGGCGGCCCAGGAGCGCGGCTTCTGGAGCCTGATGCACCTGGCGGCGGCTCTGCCGTCGGGGAGCGCCTCCTCGGGCGGCGACGGCGGCGGGCCGCTCCGCTTGCTGGTGGCGACCGCCGGGATGCAGCGGGTGGCGGGAGAGCAGGGCGGCGGACCTCCCGACGCCGCCACCGTCCTCGGTCCGGTGAAGGTGATCCCCCAGGAGAACCCGGGGGTGCGGGCGGCGGCGGTCGATCTCGAGCCGGAAGCGGTCGAGCGACCGACCCCGGAGCTGCTCGACGCGCTGCTCGCGGAGGTCGGCGCCGGCCTCCCGGACGGCGTGCTGGCGCTCCGCGCCGGGGAGCGCTGGGTGCGCGGCTACGTCCAGACCCACCTGCCGCCACCGCGGGCCGGGGGCGGGCGGCTGCGCGAGGCGGGCGTCTACCTGATCACCGGCGGCCTGGGTGGCTTCGGCTTGACCTTCGCCGAGCACCTGGCCCGGGAGCACCGGGCGCGGCTCGTGCTCGTGGGCCGTACCCCGCTGCCGGCGCCGGCCGAGCGGGACGCCTGGCTCGCCGAGCACGGCGCGGACGACCGGACGGCGCGCAAGATCCTGGCGGTGAGGGGCCTGGAGGAGGCCGGCGCCGAGGTGGTCGTGGAGGCGGCCGACGTGGCCGACCCCGAGGCGATGGGGAACGTGGTCCGCCGGGTGGTGGAGCGGTTCGGAGAGCTGAACGGCGTCGTCCACGCCGCCGGCGTGCCCGGAGGCGGCATGATCCGCCTGAAGAGCCGGGAGGCCGCGGAGGCCGTGCTGGCCCCCAAGGTGCGCGGCACCTTGGCCTTGGAAGCGGCGCTGGAGGCCGCTCTCGAGGACGGCGCGGACCTCGACTTCTTGATGCTCTGCTCGTCCACCCTGGGGATCGTCGGCCCATTCGGCCAGGTGGACTACACCGCCGCCAACGCCTTCCTGGAGGCCTACGCCCACGCCGCTGCGGGCCGCGAAGCTCGCTACACCGTGGCGGTCGACTGGTGCGCCTGGGGCGAGGTGGGGATGGCGGTGGAGACCAAGCTGCCTCCCGGGCTCGCCCGCGGCTCTCGCGGGGAGACGGCGCCGGCGGAGACCTCGACCGGGGTCGCTTCCAAGCCCGCCGCGAGCCCGGCCGAACCGGAGGCCGAGCCCCTCCACCCGCTGATCGACCGGCTGGAGGAGGAGGGCGCCGATCGCTGGGTGTTCGTCACCCGCTTCCGTCCCGAGCGTCACTTCGTGCTCGACGAGCACCGGATCCTCGGCACGCCGACCATCCCGGGCACCACATGGGTGGAGATGGCCCGCGCCGCCTTCGAGCGGATCGAGGGCCCGGGACCCGTGGACGTGGAGGACCTCCTCTTCTTCACCCCGGTGCTGGTGGCCGACGGCGAGAGCCGGGACGTGCGGTTGACGCTGGAGCGCGACGGCGCGGGCCTGCGCTTCGCCGTGACCACCGCCGCGCCCGCCGGGCCGGGGGAGGAGCCGGCGAGCCAGAAGCACGCTCAGGGGCGGCTGGCCCGGGGCGCGGAAGCGGCGCCCGCCATCGACCTGGAGGAGCTCCTGGCCGGTCGGGAGGCGCGCGAGGTGCCGGAGATGAAGCCGGACAGCGCCGCCGCCGAGAACCGCCTCGTCTCGTGGGGGCCGCGCTGGCACTGCCTGCGCGAGGTCTACACCGGCGACGGCGAGGGGATCACGGTGCTCGAGCTGCCCGAGGAGTTCGCCTCCGACCTCGACGAGCTCGGGATCCATCCGACGCTCCTCGACGTGGGCACCGCCCTCGGCGCCGTCGCCTTGGAGCAGGAGACCTACCTGCCGCTCTCTTATCGGCGGATCCACGTGCGCGGTCCCCTGCCGCGCAAGGTCTTTAGCCACCTGCGCAAGACCGGCGGTGGTGGCGGCTCGGAGACCCTGCGCTTCGACGTGACCTTCTACGACGCCGAGGGGCGCGAGCGCGTGGCCGTGGAGGGCTTCAACCTCAAGAAGGCGGGCGACGCCGGCCGTCGCCTGGGGGCGCGCCCCGCGGGGGCCGAGGCGGCGCGCGAGGCGGTCGCGGGAGGTGGCGGCGACGCTCCGGCCGCGGCCGGCGAGGGGACCCTGTTCGGCGCCGACGGCATCTCGCGCGGCGAAGGGATCGAGGTCTTCGAGCGCGTCCTCTCCTGGGGGCGTCACCCGCAGATGGCGGTCAACCCGCGGGACTTCCTGGAGATCATCGCGCGGGTCCGCGCGGTCGACCTCTCCGAGGTGGGGGAGCAGGCGGGCGGCCGGGCCGCGGCCGGCTCGGCCAACCGACGACCCGACCTCGACAGCGAGTACGTGGAGCCCGAGGGCGAGATCGAAGAGACCCTGGCGGCCCTCTGGCGCCGGACCCTGAACCTGGACCGGGTGGGCGCCCGGGACAGCTTCTTCGACCTCGGCGGCGACTCGATCGTGGCCATCAACCTGATCGCCGGCATGGCCAAGGAAGGCTACGACTTCACTCCGGACCAGCTCTTCGAGCACCAGACGATCGCCGAGCTGGCGGAGATCGCCCGGGGAGAGGGCGGCAAGCGCCCACCGGCCGAGATCTGGCGGACCTGGTGCGAGGAGCAGGCGGTCGGCCCTTGGGCGGCGGACCTCGACCACTGGCTCGCCGAGGGGCGAGAGGGCGCCGTGCGCCTCGCAGGGAGCCTGACCGGTGAAGGGGCCGGCGGCGGGCGCGAGGAGCTACGGCGCGAGCTCGACGCCCGGACCTCGGAGGACCTGGAAGACCGAGCCCTCCCCGAGCTCCGCGCGAGCCTCGAGGAGGTCGTCCTGGCCTCCCTGGCGCTGGCCGTTCGCCGGCTCCACGGCGGCGACCGGCTGGTCGTCGAGCTCGCCGGCGACGGCCGGCGCGCGGCGCCCGAGGAGCTGGGCCTCACCGACGCGGAGGCGGCGTTGCCCTACAGCTTCCCCGCCCTTTTCGAGCTCGCGGGCGTCGATGCCGCGGGCGCCGCGGAGGTGGTGCGCGACGTCAAGGAGCAGCGCCGGCGGGTGCCGAGCGCCGGCGCCTCGTTCGAAGCCCTGCGCGACCTCGCCGCCGACCGTTCGACCCGCGAGCGCCTGAGTGCACTGGGGCGCCCGGACCTGGCGCTCCGGATCGGCGCGGACGCCACACAGGAGGGTGCGGCACCGCCCCCTCTCGCCCTGGTCGTGGTGCCGCCCGTTGCGGGGAGCGCTCTGCGGCTGGACTGGAGCTTCGTCTCGGGGGCCGTCGACCGGCAGGCCGTCGAGGTCCTCGACGGAGCGCTCCGCGACGCTCTCCAGGAGATCGTCGAGGCTTGTCGCGAGGCCGAGGCGGTGGCGGTGTCGGCTACCGACTTCCCCGAGGCCGGGCTGAGCCAGGAGGACCTGGACAAGGTGCTCGGGAGCTTGTAGATGCCAGAGGCCAGCAAGCTCCTGCCGAACGCGCCGGGCCCCACCGTGAACGCAGAAGGGGAGTGGGCGTCCCTCTCCCCCCGCGAGGGTGGGAAGGAGATCGAGGGTGAGGGGGGAGATCCGGTGAGCTCAGCGGTCTGGAGCGGCCGCTCCGTTGAGCGCGGGCGCGAGTGCCGGGGGTGGGAACGGGAGATGAGGCTCCTGAAGCCTGAAGAGGCCAAGATGCCTCGTCGGTTCGAGGCGGAGCTCCTCTAGATGGCCCACCGGGACGTCGAAGACATCTATCGGCTCTCGCCGGTTCAACAGGGCATGCTGTTCCACGCCCTGCTCGAGCCCGGCGGCGTCGCCTACTTCGAGCAGTTCTTCTACGAGCAGCCCGGGGGGCTCGACCGCGGCCGCCTGATCGAGGCCTGGCGCCGGATCCTCGCGCGCGAGCCGATCCTGCGCACCGCCTTCGTCTGGGAGGGTCTCGACGAGCCGGTCCAGGTGGTGCGGCGCACGGCCGAGCTGCCCGTCGTCGAGCGCGACCTCCGCGGGCTCGAGCGGAGCGAGGCGCGCCGGCGGGTGGCGGCCTACCTCGAAGAGGACCGCCGCCGGGGGTTCGACCTCGGCAAGCCCCCCTTGATCCGGATCTCTCTGCTGCGCCTCGCCGACGACTCGACGACCATCGTCCTCAGCTACCACCACTTGCTACTCGACGGCTGGTCCACCGCGATCCTCCTGCGCGACGTGGCCCGCGCCTACGAGGCCCTGGGCCGCGGTGAGGCGCCCGAACTGCCCGAGCGCCGGCCGTACCGCGACTACATCGCCTGGCTCCACCGCCAGGACCTGGACGCCGCGCGGGCGTACTGGGCGAGCGCCCTGGAGGGCTTCGAGGCGCCCACGCCCCTGCCCTCGGTCCAGCCCGGAGGGGTGGAGGGGACCGAGGCCGACGGCGAGCCGGGGCACGGCCAGCGGGTACAACGCCTGGGGGCGGCGGCCTCGAGCGCGCTCCGGGAGGTGGCCCGGCGCCACGGCGTGACCCTCAACACCCTGGTGCAGGCTGCCTGGGCCCTCACCCTCGCCCGCAACGCCGGGACCGCGGACGTCACGTTCGGGGTGACGGTCTCCGGGCGCCCGGCCGGCCTGCGGGGCGTGGAAGGGATGATCGGCTGCTTCATCAACACCCTCCCACTCCGCTTGCCCGTGCCCGCCTCGGGCCCGCTCGCCCCCTGGCTCGAGGAGGTGCGCGCGCGCCAGGCCGAGCTCGCCCACTTCGAGTACAGCCCGCTCGCGGAGATCCGGCGCTGGGCCGGCGTCGAGGGCGAGCGGCGGCTGTTCGACAGCATCCTGGTGTTCGAGAACTTCGACTCGGGCGGGGGCGAGCGGAGCGGCCGGATCGACCGCTTCCAGCGCACCAACTACCCGCTCACCCTGATCGCCTTCCCCGACCGGGAGCTCACCCTCCAGGCCACCTTCGAGACCGACCGCCTGTCCGCGGTCTCCACCGCACGTCTGCTCCACCACCTGGCCGGGGTGCTCGAGGGCCTGGCCGCGGACCCCGCCACCGTCGACGAGCTCTTCGCCCTGCCCGCCGAGGAGGATCATCCGCAGCGCCTCGAGTGGAACGACACGGCGGTGCGCTTCGCCGGGGCGGACCGGTGCCTCCACGAGCTGATCGCCGAGCAGGCCGCGCGCACCCCGCAGGCGACGGCGGTCTGGTTCGAGGGGCGCGCGCTCACCTACCGCGAGCTCGACTCCCGGGCGAACCGGCTGGCCTGGAGGCTGCGCGAGCTGGGCGCCGGTCTCGAGGTCCCGGTGGGCCTGTGCGCCGAGCGCTGCCTCGAGCTGGTGGTCGGGCTGCTGGCGATCCTCAAGGCCGGGGCCGCGTACGTGCCCCTCGACCCGTCCTACCCGGCCGAGCGCCTCGCCTTCATGCTCGAGGACTCCCGGGCCTCCCTGCTCCTGGTCGCCGAGGAGGTCTCCGAGACCCTCCCGAAGCACCGGGCGCGGGTCGTCTCCCTCGCGGGGGTCGCCGATCCGTCGCCGGCCGAGGAGGGCGACGGCCCGGCGGGTCCGCCCCCGTCGTCCAGCGCGCCGGACGACCTGGCCTACGTGATCTTCACCTCGGGCTCCACCGGCCGGCCCAAGGGGGCGATGAACCGCCACCGGGGGATCGTGAACCGGCTCCTCTGGATGCAGGACCAGTACCGCCTGGACCCCTCCGATCGGGTCGTCCAGAA
>CAZIIB010000089.1:0-9413 GCA_964539125.1 uncultured Thermoanaerobaculia bacterium
CATCCACACGCCGCGCGGCGTGCTGCCGATGAAGTACTTCTTCCACAGCGGCATCGATCGGGAGTACGGAGAGGAGATCTCCTCGCTCACCGTCAAGCGCAAGATCGAGCAGATGATCGAGGAGGAAAACCCCAAGAACCCGCTGTCCGACAGCGAGCTGATGCGTATGCTCAACCGGGAGGGGATCCAGATCGCACGCCGGACCGTCGCCAAGTATCGCGACGAGCTCAACATCCCCTCCTCGACCGAGCGCAAGCAGATCTTCTAGACCGCTAGCTAGCTCTTCCGAAGGGAGGCGAGACCCAGGATGAACATCGAGTACGTCGGAAGGAACTTCGAGGTCGACGACAACGTCAGGGCATTCACCGAAGGCAAGCTCGCCAAGAAAGTCACCAAGTTCGTGGACGATCCGGTCGAGATCCGCGTCACCCTCGAGACCGAGAAGCACCGCAACATCGCCGACCTCCACATCGCCCACAAGCACGGCGTCCTCCAGGCGACGGAGGAGACCGGCGACATGTACGAGGCCATCAACATGGCCGTCGACAAGGTGGAGAAGCAGGCCCGGCGCTCGAAGAAGAAGTTCATCGACCGGCGTCGGCGCGCCGACCGGGTGACGACCAACGGCCAGCGCTGGCCGATGGACGTGCTCGCCCGCGAGAGCCTGGGGGGCGAGACGGGCCCGAGGATCATCAAGTCCACCCATCTTCCGATCAAGCCCATGTCCATCGAGGAAGCTGCGCTCTGGCTCGAGGACGGCAAGAACGAGTTCGTCGTCTTCCGGGACTCCACCTCGAACCGGGTCAACGTCCTCTACAAGCGGAAGGACGACAACTACGGCCTGATCGCGCCCGAGCTCTAGCGTCTCTCTCGCGGTGCCGGACCGCGCGGCGGTCCGGTCGCGAGGACGTCCTCGAACGGGGCGAGCACCCATGCGACTCGATGCTCTGACCGGTCCCGAGCTCATCCTCCCCGGCCTCGAGGCTTCCGCCGGTGAGGAGGTGCTGCGCCAGCTCTCCCAACACCTGGAGGAGCTGGGGATCATCCGCAACGCCGACGAGCTCTACGGGAAGCTCCTCGAACGCGAGGAGCTGGGCTCCACCGGGATCGGCTCGGGCGTCGCCATTCCGCACTGCAAGCTCAAGGGCGTGGCCCACGCGGTGCTCGCCGTCGGGATCTGTCGCCGCGGAGTCGAGTTCCGCGCCGCCGACTCCGAGCCCGTGCGCCTCTTCTTCCTGGCGATCTCTCCCACCGACTCCCCGGCGGTCCACCTCCAGGTCCTGGCGGCGATCTCCAAGTGGATCAAGGCGGACAGCCACGTCCCGCGGCTCCTCAAGCTGGAGGATCCGCAGGCGATCTACCGGCTGCTCGAAGAGGAGACATGAAACGGCGGCGCGGTGAAGAGAGACGCCGGGCCGAAGGCGGGAAGCCGCGGGAGGGACTGCGCCACGGTCCCCGGGAGGCCTCGGTCACGGTCGAGGACCTCCTGAGCGATGAGCTCGGCGACCTCCAGCTCACGGTGCTGGCGGGCGAGCAGCACCTGGACAACCCGATCACCAACCCGCGGGTGCAGAAGCCCGGCCTCGCCTTCGCCGGCTACTATCCCTACATCAAGCCGGGGCGGGTCCAGATCGTCGGAGAGAGCGAGACGGCCTACCTCGAGACGCTCGAGAGCGAGGAGCGGGCGGCGCGCTTCGACACCATCACCTCTCTGCCGATCCCCGTCTTCGTCATCACCAAGGGCCTGCCGCCGATGGAGGGCTTCCTGACGCGGTGTCAGCAACGCGAGGTCCCGGTGCTCGCGTCTCCCGCGCTGTCGTCCGACGTGATCAAGCGGATCAGCTACTTCCTCGAGGATCGACTGGTGCCGCGAACCCACATCCACGGCGTGCTCCTCGACGTCTACGGCCTCGGCGTGCTGCTGATCGGCCCCAGCGGCGTCGGCAAGAGCGAGTGCGCCCTCGACCTCATCACCCGTGGGCACAGCCTCGTCTCGGACGACCGGGTCACCATCAACCGCTACCCCAACGGCGATCTGATCGGCTTCTCCGAGGGGCCGTTGCGCCATCACATGGAGCTGCGTGGGCTGGGGATCATCAACGTCCAGGACCTGTTCGGCCTGGCGGCGGTGCGCGAGCGCAAGGGCATCGACCTGGTCGTCGAGCTGGAACACTGGCGCGAAGGCGAGCCGTACGACCGCCTGGGCCTCGACGAGACGCTGTACGACATCCTGGACACGCCCTGTCCGTACATCAAGATGCCGGTGGCCCTCGGTCGCAACCTCTCGATCCTGGTGGAGATCGCCGCGCGCAACCACGTGCTGAAGCTCCAGGGCCACCACTCCGCGCAGGCGTTCGCCCGCAAGCTCGAGGACGAGCTCCACCGGAGGCGGAGCGAGGAGCCGGATTGAGCGCCGAGCGGGAGCGGGCGCGGCTGGTTCTGATCACCGGCCTGTCGGGCTCGGGCAAGAGCTCGGTGGCGAAGTGCTTCGAGGACCTCGGCTACCACACGGTCGACAACCTGCCCCTGCCGCTGCTGCGGGAGTTCCTGCTGCGCCCGCTGGAGCTGATCGAGGGCAACGACCGCATCGCGGTGGTCACGGACGTCCGGGCGCAGGGATTCGCCGCGGAGCTTCCGCGGCTGATCTCCGAGATCGACACCGAGCGCCTGGAGCCGATCCTGCTCTTCCTGGAGGCCTCGGACCCGAGCCTCGTCCGGCGCTTCTCCGAAACCCGGCGCCCGCATCCCCTGGCCGGCGACCGCCCCCTGCTCGAAGGCATCGCCCGCGAGCGGGAGCTCCTGAGCGACCTGCGCGGCCAGGCCGACATGGTCCTGGACACCAGCGAGTGGACCGTCCACGAGATCCGCAACCAGATCTACCGGGACTTCTCGGAGGGAGCGGACGAGGGACCGGGCATGGTGGTCTCGCTGGTGAGCTTCGGATTCAAACACGGCACGCCCTACGGCGCCGATCTGCTCTTCGACGTCCGCTTCCTGCCCAACCCGCACTTCGTCCCGGGCCTGAGGGAGCTGACCGGCCGCGACTCGGCGGTCCAGGAGTTCCTCGACGCCCAGCCCGAGTACGGCGAGATCCTCGAGCGCCTCGACGATCTCCTACGCTACCTCCTGCCCCGGTACGGGCGCGAGAACCGCAGCTACGTCTCGATCGCCATCGGCTGCACCGGCGGCCACCATCGCTCGGTGGCGTTCTGCGAGGCGCTGAGCGAGCGGCTGGGAGACGCCGGGTGGTCGGTGCGGGTCGTCCACCGCGACATCGCCCGTTAGAGCCGCTGGAAGCCTCCGGGGCGGCGCCGCGTTGTAGACGATGCACCGCGCGACGGCGCCCGAGTCTGGTAGGCTCGGGGCGACGACATTCCGCACCGAGAACACCGACCTCCCCATTCCTCGCATGATCGGGACCTTGATCCTGAGCCACGGCCGCCTCGCCGACGAGCTCCTCTCCGCTGCGCGCACCATCACCGGCGGCCTGGAGGGCTTCGGCGCCCTCTCGCTCGACTGGGGCGACGGCTTCGAAGAGGCCCAGGTGCAGATCCGGGCCGCCCTCGAGCGCCTCGACCGGGGTGAGGGCGTCTTGATCCTCACCGACATGTTCGGGGGCACGCCATGCAACGTCGCGCTGACGTTCCTCGATCCGGGGAAGGTGGAGATCGTCACCGGCGTCAACCTGCCCATGGTCGTCCGCCTCGCCTGCCTGGGAAGCCGGGAGCTGTCCGTCTCCGAGGCGGCGAAGTGGCTGCGCGACAAGGGCCGCCGAAGCATCTGCCTGGCCAGCGACATCCAGACCCAGCGCTGCCCGCCGCCGGGTAGTTTCTCCGATCCCGCCGAGGACGAGGGCGAAGCGCCGGCGCACGCATCCCGTGAGCCGACGCCGGTCGGAGCGGGGCGCGAGGACGGCGGGTGATCGAGCGCGAGGTCGAAATCGTCAACCGACTCGGCCTCCACGCCCGCGCCGCCTCCAAGCTCGTCCACCTGGCGGCGTCGTTCCGGAGCGACGTGAAGCTGATCCAGGACGGAGATGCGGTGGACGCCAAGAGCATTCTCGGCATCCTGCTCCTGGCGGCGGGGCAGGGCAACCGCCTGGTGCTCCGGTGCGACGGCGAGGACGAGGACAAGGCGATGGCGGCGATCACCGAGCTGATCGCGAACCGCTTCGACGAAGAGGCCTGAACGAGGAGAGCGTGAAGCGCCCGAAGATGAAGACCCTCCACGGTGTCGGCGTGTCCGACGGCGTGGCCATCGGACGGGCCGTCGTGGTCGAGACCCGAACCCTCGAGGTCTACCGGATCCCAATCTCCGAGGCCGACGTCGAGCCGGAGCTGGAGCGGTTCGCCGAGGCCGTGGAGCAGGCGCGGGCCGAGGTGGCGCGCACCCGCAGACGCGCCGGGGAGGATCTGGGAGAGCACACGGGAGCCATCTTCGACGCCCACCTCCTGGTGCTCTGCGACCCCGGCTTCCTCGACCGCGTGGCGGAGCGGATCCGCGGGGAGCGGGTGAACGCCGAATGGGCCGTCTACCGCGCCGCCGAGGAGTACGCCGGCCGGTTCGCGGCGATGGAGAACGAGTACATCCGGGAGCGCGGGGCCGATCTCGAGGACGTGGTCCACCACCTCCTGCGCCGCCTCCAGGGGATCTCCCACCACGAGCTCTCCGAGATCGAGGGGCCGATGGTCATCGTGGCCGACGACCTGACGCCCTCGGAGGCCGTTCGGCTGGGGCGGGGCCGCGCCGTCGGCTTCGCCATCGAGAGCGGCGGCCGCACGTCGCACACTACGATCATCGCGAGGTCCCTGAAGCTGCCGGCGGTGACCGGCCTCGGCGAGGCGACCGAGCTCGTAACCGACGAGGACCCGGTGATCATCGACGGAGAGCGGGGGGTGGTGATCCTGCATCCGACTCGCCACATGCTCGCGAAGTACCGCCGCCGGATCGCGGAGATGGAGAGCCGCGAGATCTCGCTGCTCGAGACCCGGGAGCTGGAGGCCCGAACCTGCGACGGGCTGGCCATCCAGCTCATGGCCAACATCGACCTTCCCGAGGAGATCGACGACGTGCTGAGCTTCGGCGCCCGGGGCATCGGGCTGTACCGGAGCGAGTTCCTGTACATCGAGAAGAGCCCGGAGCTGCCGACCGAAGAGGAGCACCTGGCCCTCTACCGGCACCTGGTCGAGGCCTCCGCTCCCGCGCCGGTGATCATCCGGACGTACGATCTCGGAGGGCGCAAGCTCGCGCAGGAGCTGCTCGAGACCCACGAGGACAACCCGGTGCTCGGCCTGCGGGGAATCCGCCTGACCCTGGCCCGTCCGGGGGTCTTCAAGGCGCAGGTGCGCGCCCTCCTCAGGGCCGGGGTCTACGGCGACCTCCGCCTCATGCTGCCCATGATCTCCGGCCTCGACGAGGTCCGCGCGTTCCGGGCGTTCGCCGAGGAGGTGATGGAGGAGCTCGAAGCCGAAGGGCTCGAGTACCGGCGCGACCTGCCGCTGGGAGTGATGATCGAGGTCCCGTCCGCGGCGATGATCGCGGACGTCCTGGCCCGCGAGGTGGACTTCTTCTCGATCGGCACCAACGACCTGATCCAGTACTCCCTCGCGGTCGACCGCAACAACGAGCACGTGGCCGACCTCTACCAGCCGGCTCATCCCGCGATCCTGCGCATGCTACGCTTCGTGATCGACAGCGCGGACCGGGCCGGGATCGAGGTCGGGTTGTGCGGCGAGATGGCGGCGGACGCCCGGTACGCGCCGCTGCTCATCGGTCTCGGCCTGCGACGTCTCTCGGTGACGCCGCGGTCGGTCCCCGCCCTCAAGCAGCGGATCCGGGGCCTGGAGGCCCGGGCGCTCGCCGAGCTCGCCGCGAGCTCTCTCGAGCTCGGCACCGCCGCCGAGGTCGAGGATCTCCTGGATTCGGCGCTCGACTCGGTTCCGCTGTCCGAGGCCGCCTCCGGCGAGGCCTAGCCTGGCTCATGAAGAGTCCAGGCTAGCAGCCTGCGCGGCCCACCATGGAAAGGAGCGAGTCGATGACGCGCACCGAGGCCCGGATGACGGCGCTGGTCCTGGCCGGTCTGCTGATCGCCGCCCTCTCCGGCTGCAGCCAGGCACCCCGGGCCAAGCTCCCGGGACCCGCCGAGCTCGCGCCCTCCTCCGACGACATCCCGGCGAGCGTCAGGGAGGCGGCCCGGGAAGGCGCCGAGGAGACGCCGACCCCGGAGCCGAGCCAGGCGGCGGAGCCTGACTCGACGGAGGACTCTCGGCACGAGCCCGCCTCCAAGGGCTCGAGCTCCAAGGTGGTGGTCATCCAGCGGGCCAAGAGCACGTCCGGAAAGACCCTGGTGGAAGCCGCCGAGGCCGCCCGCGAGAGCCGGGCGAAAGCCGGTCCGTCGGTGGCCTCGGTGACCAACGAGAACCTCAAGGACTATCAGGACGCACCCTTGACCTTCGCCCAACCCGAACCCAAGACCGCCGCGGCCGAGACGAGCGACGCCGACAGCGCCGCGAAGACGACGGACGGCACAGGGGAGAAGTACTGGCGCTCCCGGGTCCTCGACCTTCGCCTCGCCCTGCGCGGCGCGGTCGACCAGCTCTCCGAGCTCCAGACCAAAGCGGCCGGCCTGCGCCGGAGCTTCTACGCCCAGGACGACCCCTACGTCCGCGACGGTCAGATCAAGCCCGCCTGGGACCGGGCCCTCGATCAGATCGCCGCGACCCGCAAGTCGATCTACCGGCTCGAAGACCAGCTCAAGGAGACCCTGGAGGAGGGGCGCAAGGCCGGCGCCCTGCCCGGATGGCTGCGCGAGGGCCTCGAGCTCGAGCCGAGCCCCGATGAGCTGCCGCCGCCCGAGACGCGGAAGACGGGCGAGCCGACGACCTACGAGCCCGAGGAGCCCAAGATCCTCGACGAGTCCGCCCAGCCGCCCCCATGAGCCGCTCGAGCCCCTCGCGGCCCCGGCGCTTCTTCATCGAGACCTGGGGCTGCCAGATGAACGAGCTCGACAGCCAGAGGATGGCGGGGCAGCTCATGCAGCAGGGCCTGCTTCCGACCCGGGAGCCCGGGGCCGCCGACGTGCTCTTGCTCAATTCTTGTAGCGTTCGTGACAACGCTGAAAATAAGGTGTATTCGCGAATCGGAGAGTACCGCGCCCTCAAGAAGGACCGCGACCTGCTCATCGGCTTGTGCGGCTGCGTCGCCCAGCAGGAAGGGGAGGCGGCCCTCGAGAGGGCTCCCGAGCTCGACTTCGTCCTCGGACCGGCCCGGGTGGGGGAGCTGCGCGAGGTGCTCGCCCGCCGGCTCGCCGGCGAGAGGGTCGTGGCCACGGGCTTCCCGGAGAGACGAGCGTTCGATCTCGACGCCATCTCGCGCGACGGGGGCTACAAAGGCATGGTCACCTGCATCGAGGGGTGCGACAAGCGGTGCACCTTCTGTATCGTGCCCAGCACACGCGGCCCGGAACGCTGCCGGCCCATGGCCGAGGTGGTGGCCGAGGTCCGCCACCTGGTGGACTACGGCTTCCGGGAGATCGAGCTCCTCGGTCAGACCATCAACCACTGGCGAGAGCCGGGAGGCGAGGCGGACTTCGCGGACCTCCTGGACGTCGTGGCGCGGATCCCCGGCGTCGAGCGCCTGCGATTCATCACCTCCTACCCGCGCGACTTCACGGACGAGATGATCGCCGCCTTCGCCCGCCATCCCAACGTCTGTCCCTACCTCCACCTGCCGGTCCAGTCGGGCTCCGACCCGGTCCTGCGGCGCATGGGCCGCGGGTACACCGTCTCCTCGTACCTGGATCTGGTCGACCGCATCCGCGCCGCCCGACCCGACGTGGTCTTCTCGACCGACCTGATCGTGGGCTTTCCGGGGGAGACGGAAGCGCAGTTCCAGGAGACGGTCCGGCTCATCGAGCGAGTTCGGTACGGATCGCTCTACGCCTTCAAGTACTCGCCGCGTCCGGGGACCGCCGCTCCGCGCCTCGACGGCCATGTGCCGGTGGAGGTGGCCAACCGCCGCCTCAACGACCTCTTCGCGGTCCAGGCCCGCATCCAGAGCGAGATCAACCGGGAGCTGGTGGGGAAGGCGTTCGAGGTCATCGTCACCGGGTGGGGCAAGCATCCCGGCTTCCAGACCGGACGCACCCCGTGTCATCGCACGGTGAGCTTCGCCACCGGCGAGCGCCCCGCGGAGCTCGGCACCCTGGTTCCGGTCGTGGTGGAGCAGGCCTACCCTCACAGCCTGGTCGGCCGGCGGGCAACTTGACCTTCGGGGACCCGCCCCTCAGAATAGATCCATGCCCGAGACCTCTGAAGAGCTTCGCATGGAGATCAAGGGGTTGATGCTCGACCCCGCGTCGAACGTCCCCATCGTCATCCTGCGCGACGAGGAGAGCGACGTCTTCCTCCCGATCTGGATCGGCGTCTTCGAGGCTAACGCCATCGCCCTGCGCATCGAAGGCGTGGAGCCCCCGCGGCCCATGACACACGACCTCCTGCTCTCGAGCCTCCAGAGTCTCGGCGCCGTCATCGAGCGCATCGTGATCTCCGACCTCCGGGACAGCACCTTTTTCGCCCTCATCCACCTCGACCGGCGAGGCGAGAAGCTCACCATCGACTCCCGTCCGAGCGACGCCATCGCCCTCGCCCTCCGGGCCGAAGCCCCCATCTTCGTGCTCCGGGCCGTCCTCGAGAAGGCCCGCGCGGTCGACGTGGACGCCGGGGCCTCGGACGAGGAGAAGATCCGGAAGATGCTCGAAGAGCTGGGACCCGAAGACCTGGGCAAGTACACGATGTGAGCGTCCTGTCGGCGAGCCCAGCCGACGCCTGCCCGTTCCTCTAAGCCGTTCAAATCTGGATAGTTACGAGCCATGTCGGCGCGCCGACATGGCGGCGGTGGGCGCACGTCGGCACCCCGCGCTTCGCCTTGACCTGCCGGCACCCTTGCTGTAGATTCCGGGCCGTCCCATGATCATCGCGATCACCAATCAGAAGGGCGGGGTGGGGAAGACGACCACCGCCATCAATCTCTCCGCCGCCCTCGCCAACAAGGGTCTCAAGACCCTCCTCATCGACCTCGACCCCCAGGCGAACAGCTCGATGTCGTTCGTCGACGTCCACGCCCTGGAAGGCTCCATCTACGAGGTCCTCACGGAGCCGGAGCGGTCGATTCCACAGATCCTCCAACCCGTCCCGAACGTCTCCAACCTGGAGATCGCCCCGGCGAGCATCTCCCTGGCGAAGATCGAGGCCAAGCTGCTCGGGGAGCTCGACAGCCACTTCCGGCTCAAGGACGAGCTCACCTGCGTGCGCGACGAGTACGACTACATCGTCATCGATACGCCGCCGACGCTCGGGATCATCACGGTCAACGCGCTGGTGGCGGCGACCCACGTCCTGATTCCGATCCAGTCG
>CAZIIB010000090.1:0-9236 GCA_964539125.1 uncultured Thermoanaerobaculia bacterium
CGAGGGCAAGGGGGCGAAGACGGTCATCGCCTCGTGGGGCGGCGCCAAGGTCTCAATGCGCCTGGTGCCCGACCAGGAGCCCGAGAAGATCGCCCGGCTCTTCACCGAGTACGTGCGGCAGGTCACCCCGCCCGGCGTGACGGTGGAGGTCTCTCGGCTCCACGGCGCCCAGCCGACCCTGCTCGAGACCAAGGGGCCGGCGGTCGAGGCCTGCGCGGACGCCATGGAGGCGGTCTGGGGCAAGCGCCCGGTCCTGGTGCGCGAGGGCGGCTCGATCCCCATCGTCTCCACCTTCGCCGAGGTCCTGGACGTGCCGATCCTGATGATGGGCTTCGGCCTGCCCGATGACGGGCTGCACTCGCCCAACGAGCGCTTCAAGGTCGACAACTTCTACGACGGCATCCGGGCGACGGCGCTCTTCCTCGACCGTCTCTCCGGAGGGTGAGGCCTCGATGGGACCCAGTGAGGAACAGAGCGTCGAGCGCGAGCTCAAGTTCTCGAGCGTCGAGCACGACCGGCTACGCGACCGGCTCATCGAGATGGAGGCCGAGCGGGTCTGGGCCTCCTCCCTCGAGGAGAACTGGCTCCTCGACCGCGAGGGCGAGCTCGAGGCTGCGGGCTGCGTGCTGCGGCTGCGCCAGGACACACGCGGCGCCTGGCTGACCTTCAAGGGTCCGGCCCGCTTCGAAGGCCGCATGAAGATCCGCCAGGAGCACGAGACCGAGGTCGCCGATCCCGAGCAGGCCCGCCAGCTCTTCGAGAGCCTCGGCTACGAGGTCACGCGCCGCTACGAGAAGCGGCGGGAGATGTGGCGCGTCGGTGGGGTGACCGTGTCCCTCGACCACACGCCGATCGGCGACTTCGCGGAGCTCGAGGGCGACGCCGCCGAGACGCTCGCCAAGCGCCTCGGCTTCGACCCGTCGCGGGCCGAGCGGCGCAACTACCTGCGTCTCTACCAGGACTACCTGCGCGAGCACCCGGACGCGCCCTCCGACATGACCTTCGACGCGGAGGGCGCGTGACCGGTCCGTTCGCCGACTCCTCCGGATCCCCAGGGTGAGGACGCCGGCGCGGATCCGGGCGCTCGTCCTGGCGGCGGGGTACGGTACGCGCCTGGGTCCTCTCACCGACTCGCTCCCCAAGCCGCTGCTGCCGGTGCGGAGCAAGCCGGTGGTCGAGCTCACCCTCGAGCGCCTGGCGGCGGCCGGCTGCGAGGCCATCGCCCTGAACCTCCATCACCTGGGCGGGGCGATCCGCGACCGCTTCGGCGAGAGCTTCCGGGAGGTGCCCCTCACCTACTCCGAGGAGCCCGAGATCCTGGGCACCCTGGGCGCCTTCGGTCCCCTCCGCGACTTCTTCGCCCCGGCCGACGCCGTGGTCCTGGTCAACGGCGACTCGCTCTGCCGCTGGCCGATCCGCCGCCTGATCCGGCGCCACGCCCGGAGCGGTGCGGCGGCGACCCTGCTCTTCGCCAGCGCCGCGGACCCGGCCCGCTTCGGCGGCGGGGTGGCGGTGGAGCGCAAGGGGCGGCGCGTCGTCTCCTTCCGGCCGGGGCCGGCCGATCCGGTGGCCGAGCGCCAGCAGGGGATCCGGCGGCTGGTGTTCGCCGGCGCCCACGTCTTTGCGCCCTCGCTCCTCGAGCGGGTGGGCGCGGGCGTCTCCGAGATCGTCGACGATCTCTACCGGCCGCTCCTCGCCGAGGGCGAGCGGCTCCAGGCGGTGATCACCGGACGCCCGTGGTACGACCTGGGCACGCCCCGGCGCCTGCGCAACGCCACCACCGCCGGCGGCGCCGGGCCGCGCCCGGTGCGGGTGCTCCGCCGCAACTGGGTGGCGGCGACCGCCCGGCTGGGCCCGGCGGTGCACCTGCGCCGCTCCGTCGTGGAGGCGGACGCGGTGGTGGGCCGGGGCGCCAGCCTGCGCCGGACCTTGCTCCTGCCCGGAGCCCGGGTCGGCCCCGGAGCGATCCTCGAAGGGTGCGTGGTGGGATGGGACGCCGAGGTCCCCCCGGACAGCCGGGTGCGCGAGCGCCTGATCTGCCGGCGCACGGCCGGCGGCACGGTGCCCGAAGGAAGCTCGGTGGTGGGTGAGGTGGTCTATTCGGGCTTGGACCCGTGAGAGGGCTTCGCCTCGAAGCACCCGGAGCGTGGGCCGGGCTAGTCGTCTTTCTTGCGGAAGTCCCTCAGGTTGACCACCGGCGCCGTCGCCTGCGGCGAGCCGGGAGCGGCCTCCTGGGCCGCTGAGGCATCCTCCGCCTCGGGCGCTTCGAGCCCGGTCTCCGGCAGGTCGAACTGCAGCGCGAACTCCGCCGGCGGGTCGACGAAGGTGATCACCGCCTCCCAGGGCACGAAGATCGGGTGGCGCGAGCCGCCGAAGGCAAGGGTCACCGAGAACCCCTCGTCGTCCACCTCGAGGTCCCAGAACTGGTTCTGGAGTACCACGGTCATCTCCTCCGGGTACCGCTCGCGGAGGAAGGAGGGCACCGCCACGCCGGGGTCGGCGGTGCGGAACCCGATGAAGAAGTGATGGTCCTCGGGAAGGCCCTCCTCGGCCACCTCGACCAGGGCCTCCCGAAGGACCGAGAGCAGGGCGCGTTGGACCATGGCGTGGTAGTCGAGGGGGATCTCTGGCATGGGGATCGGCTCCGCGGGGATCTTACCGCCGAGGGCCCTTGGCGGTCGGCGCAACTCCGGGCTCGGGCACCGGCGCGGGGGCGGGCTTCCCAGCCTCCTCCCAGGCAAGGCGGGCCCGGGCCAGGGTGGCCACCGCCGCGGGGTAGGCCACGAGGTCGCGGCCGAAGGCCCGGAGCCCCGCCTCGGCGCGCCGGCGGTAGGCGGCCTCGCCGGTCCGCCGGGCGAGCTCGAGGAGATCGAGCACCGCCATCCCGTTGCCCGAGGGGAGTGCCCCCTCGAGGGCGCTCTTGGGCTGGATCAGCAGATGAGGCTGCGGTGCGGCCAGGAAATACCCTCCCGCCGGGTCCCGGAGCCGCGCTTCGAGCTCGTCGGCGAGCTCGCGGGCGGCGGCGAGCCAGCGGGCCTCACCGGTGGCGTCCTGGAGTGCGAGGAGGCCGTCGATCGAGAAGGCGTAGTCGTCCAGGAAGGCGGGGATCTTCGCCTCGCCGCCGCGCCAGGAGTGGAGGAGCGGGCCCGTGCCCGCTCCAGGGGCGGGGCGGAGCTCGCCGAGGAGGAAGCGCGCCGCGCGCCGGGCGGCCTCCAGGTAGCGGGGCTGGTCGAAGGCGCGGCCCGCCCGGGCGAGCCCGCCGATCGCCATGCCGTTCCAGTCGGCGAGCACCTTGTCGTCGATCCCCGGGAAGGGCCGCTCCTCACGGGCCGCGCGCAGGGCGGCCAGGCGCGGCTCGAGGCGGGCGAGGAGCTCGGTGCGGGAGATCCCCAGGCGGTGGGCGTGCTCGCCCAGGGACGCCGTCAGGTAGAGGGTCCGGCGGCCGCCGTCCAGGTTCGCCTGGTCGTCGAAGCCGTAGATGGGCGCGAGGAGCGCATACCCCGTCTTTCCGAGAACCGTCTCGAGCTCCGCGTGGGTCCAGGCGTAGTAGGCGCCCTCGACACCGTCGGTCTCGGCGTCGATCGCGGAGGCGAACCCGCCGCCGGGCAGAGCCATCACCCGGAGCAGGAAGTCCGCCGTGCCGCGGCCCAGGCGGGCGAGCTCGGGGTCCCCGGTCCGCTCGTAGGTCGCGGCCAGGATCCCGAGCAGGAGGCCGTTGTCGTAGAGCATCTTCTCGAAGTGGGGGACCCGCCAGCGGGCGTCGAGGGCGTAGCGATGGAAGCCGCCGCCGAGCTGGTCGTAGATCGCCCCCCGGCCCATGTGGTCGAGCGTCGTCCGGAGGTCGCGACCGGCTGTCTGGTCGCCGCCGCGCGCCGCCGCCTCGAGGAGGGCGAGGCTCCCGGGGCTCGGGAACTTGGGGGCGTCGCCGAAGCCGCCCCAGTCGGCGTCGAACCGGCCCTCGAGCTCCTCGACGGCGTGGCGGGCGGCGGAGAGGGGCGGAACGTCGTCCGTCGGCCGGCGCTGGCCGGCGATCGCCCGCTCCATCCCGGCCGCCACCTGGGAGGCGACGCGTTCGACCTCGGAGCGCCGCTCGGTCCAGGCCTCGTGGAGCCGCCGCAGCACGGTGGGAAAGCCGGTCCGGTCCGGCGTGTCGGCGGGCGGGAACGTGCTGCCCGCGAAGAAGGGCTCGAGGTCGGGGGTGAGGAAGACCGAGTTGGGCCAGCCGCCCTCGCCGGTCAAGATCCGGGTGGCGGTCAGATAGATCTCGTCCAGGTCGGGCCGTTCCTCCCGGTCCACCTTGACGTTCACGAACCAACGGTTCATCAGCGCCGCGATCTTCGGGTCGGAGAAGACCTCCCGCTCCATGACGTGGCACCAGTAGCAACTGAAGTAGCCGATCGAGAGGAAGATCGGCTTGCCTTCACGCCGGGCGGTCTCGATCGCCTCCGGCCCCCAGGGGTACCAGTCGACCGGGTTCCCGGCGTGGAGCAGCAGGTAGGGGCTCGACTCGCCGGCCAGACGGTTGGCCGGGCGCCGGGCCGGGTTTTCGGGCGAGCTCGGGGTCGGCTCGGACGGCGCCTCCGGGGGCCGCGAGGCGCCGGACGAGGCGGCTCCCAGGGCGAGACCGAGCAGGGTGAGGGCGAGGCAGGCTCTCATCCCGACCATCCTAGCCCGATCCGACCGGGGGGGTCGGGTCGAGAGCCCGCCCTCGCGCGGCTACTTCAACAGGTAGTGGAGATCCTGATCCCACCTGTGGCGCAAGTAGTGGTAGCCGTCGGTCGTCCGGGTGCGAGCGCTCACCACGAAGCGGTAGGCACAGCCACCGAGCGACGTGCCGGTGGGCTCCAGGTGGCCCGTGTCCAGGTAGAGGAACTGGTTCTCGAAGCCGCTGGTCGAGGTCTGGGCGCTCGACACCCGGGCGCCCGGCAGGTCGACCATGGTGTTGGTCGCCCCGTCGTACCGCTTGCCCAGCACCAGCTCGTCGTTGCCGTCGTTGCGCTCGTAGCGGAAGCGCCAGTCGCGCAGGTAGCCGGCGGCGTGGCTCGCGGTCAGCTTGAACGCCAGGTACTTGGTCGGCGTCGCCGGCTGCAGGCTGAAGATCAAGCAGGTCGGGTCCGCCGTGCCGCCGTAGTCTGCGGGGAAGCTCCCCAGGAGCGTCGCGCCCAGATCGGAGCCGACGGGCACCGGGCCGGGCGTGTAGACCCGGGGGGTGTCGAAGTCGCCGGCCTGGAGAGGCAGGATCTGGGCCACCGGCGCGACGTTGTCGAGCATCAAGGTGATGTCGCTGTAGTCCGGGATGAGGGTGAAATCGGTCGGAGTGCTCAGGCCGAACATCTCGACTTCCAGCTCGTAATCCCCGTTGAGCCCGGCCGTGCGCCACAGGGCCAGCAGGTCCGGGAAGCTCCAGAATTCCTGGACGCCGGGTGCGACCACCGACGAGAGGGGGGTCAGCTCGTAGCAGCCCGTCGTGGTGCCCACCGTCTTGGGACCCAGGGTCACCCGGTCGGTGTTGACGGTGCCCGCCGTCAGATCGACCGTGTACTTGGTCTTGACCAGGGGGTCGTCCATGTAGCTGAAGACCGTGTGGTCGCTCGGATCGGGATAGATCCGGATCTTGTAGCAGACGTTGCCCGCGCTGTAGAGGCCCGGGCTGAACGCCCCGAAGATGAAGAGGTTGCCGCCGAACGGCGCGTCCTCGTACTGCGGGATGGCGAGGTCCGAGGCGACCACCGCCGGGACGTTCGCCAGCCCGGTCGCCGGATCGATCAGGTGCTGAGTGCTGCCGCCGACCTCGGTGGCCACCTCGATCTTGCCCACCCGGGTGAAGATGCCGGTATAGAGGGCCGGCGCCGGAGGAGCAGGTGCGAAGTCGCGTCCGCCCGAGATCTCGGTCGGCGTCTCGCCAACCAGCAGGAAGCGAACGCTGACCGGCGGCGTCAGGGAGATCGGCTCGCTGTAGAGGAGCTGCTTGCTGGTGGCGATCTCCTCGACCACGAACCGCACCTCGATCGTGCTCGCCGAAGCGCTGAATGAGGCCAGGTAGCCACCGTCCTGGCGGGTGATGTAGCTCGCCAGCTCGCTCCCGTCGCTGGCGGCGAGCACTCTGACCTCGACCAGGTTGCGCGGCACGCTCGCCACCAGGTTCTCGCCGACGATCTGGTCGGCCGGCACGCCGCTCAAGGGGTTCGTCGGGGCCTGGTCGCCCGCGGAGATCTGCGAGGCGCTGTACACCCGCCCGACGACGAAGTAGTCGGCGGCGTCGGCCTGGGCGGGCATCCACAGGAAGATCAGGAGGACGGCAGCGAGCAAGACCGTGGCATTGCCTCTGCCGGCGAAACGGTGGTCTCTGGGTTTCATGGGTTCCTTCTCCTTTTGGCTGTCTCGATCGATCGCCGGTCTCCGAGGCCGCGCTACCTGGGCGGTCCCGGAACGTCCCTCTCGATGCGCAGCTCCTTGCCGCGGAGCGTCACGCTCTCGAGCGCCGGGCGCTGCCCCCGGGCAACGCTCAGCTCCTGTTCGAACGCACTGTCGTAAGCGACTTGCGGTTCGCCCTTGAGCTTGGCTCCTCGAACCGAGATCCGCAGGCCTTTGAGCAGCGAGCGGTCGCTGATCGCGTTGCCTTGCTCATCCGTCGGGTAGATCCGCACCAGCCACCGCTCGCCCTCCCCGGACCTCTGCTTGAGCGCCAGGAGCTCGGCGAACGACGCGCGGAAGTCGAGGCCGGCGGGCGCCAGGCGCACCGACCGGGAGACCCGGCGGTCGGCCCGCTCGCCGTGGTAGTCGACGCTGACCGTGTACTCGCCGGCGATCCTCGTCGCCCCGGTGAGGACGCCCTTGTAGGCGCCGTCGCCCACCGGCTCGAGCCGCACCCGCACGACCCGGGTCTTCGCCAGCTTGTGCGGCTGGCCGTCGGTGAGCAGGTTGATGAAGGCCGACCTGGGCGACGCGTCGGGGCTGCGCCGGTCATCCTGGGGGCCGACGGGCGGAATCCGGCGCTCGTGGAGGAGCCGGCGGGCCTCACGCCGCAGCACCGCGTCGAGGGACGCGGCGGGAAGCTGGACGGTCGCCGTCAGGCCCGGGACCTGCACCGGCTTGCCGCGGTCCGTCAGATGGGCCTTGATGACGATGGGGCTGCCGACGCGGCCCTCGGTCTCGAGGCCGAGGCCGAGCCGGAGGCCGACCCGATCCGAGCGCACGGCGACCAGGTACTCGCGACGCGGCTCACCGACGACCCGGTACTCCCACGTCCCGCTGGCCGGCTTCTCGACCCGCACCACGAGGAATCCCTTCCCTTGCAGGACCTGGGCGTTGGCGACGGCGCCGGGGCTCTGCCAGACGCCGCCGGGAGGCCGCAGCTCGAGGCCGATCTCGGAGTCGAGCCGGTCGGACTGGAGAGCGAAGTACAGGACGTCGTCGAGCCCTTCGAAATAGGTCTTGTAGGTGTCGTCGCCGCCGCCGGTCACACCGCGGTCGGTGCGGTAGAGGTCGTCGGCGCTGTAGGTCTCCTGCATGTCGAGGTAGACCTGCGCGAGGTCGAGACCCGGGCCGGGGGTCGAGTACCACTGGCCGCCCGTCTCATCGGTCAGGCACTCGAGGCACTGGGTCCACGCCGCCGTTCCGAGGGCGATGGAGAAGACCCGGATGTCGGCAGCCTGGAGTTGCGCCAGGACGGCGCTCCCCAGGCAGGGACCGGCGGGATCGGTGCCCGGACAGGCGCGCGGCGTGCCGCTGTTTTCGTAGCCGTCGGTCAGCAGCAGGATGGCCCTCTTGCGGGTGGGATCCGCCGCCACCGAGGTGAGGATCTGGATGGCGCGCTGGATCCCCACCCCCATGGGCGTGGCGCACCCCAGGTTCGGGATCATCAGGCCGCCGATGCTCGTCGTGGCCGCGATCTTGTTGGCCCAGGTAGCCGCCTCGAGAGGTGGCACCGGGGTGCCCCAGACGTCCGTCACGCCACCGGAGAGACACCCCCCGAACCCCACCACCGCCAGGCGATGGCTCTCGTTCATCATGGCGACGAAGGCCTGCGCTCGGACCTTGGCCTGGTCGAGGTAGCTGCTTCCGGCGTAGGTGTAGTACAGCATGCTCCCCGAGAGGTCGTGGACGATCACCAGGTCGACGTCGCGCACGCCCAGGATGCTCTCGTAGAGCGAGACCGCCACGTTGTCGTCCGGGTTGTCGTCGGTCGTGCCGCCCAGGTAGGTCACCTCGGCCGCGATGTGGAAGAGGTCACCGGTCGCCGGTGCGGTCCAGTCGACGGACTTGGTGGCCACCGACGGGAAGTCGGTGGGCCAGGTCTTGGTCAGGATGAACGGCGGATCGCTGCCGCCGTAGGTGACCTGCAGCGGCGAGCCGATGGGGTGCCAGCCCGCGCCCGGGGCCGTCAGGGCCGGGGGCGTCTCCCCCACCGTGGCATCGCGGTAGTAGAAGCGGATCTCTGCCGCGGGGGAGGGCACCAGGTAGTCGAGCACCCCGTTGATGTAGAAGCGGGCGAAGAGGGGGTTCGTCGCACCCCGCCGCACCAGGTCCGGGACCGAAGCGTCCCCGAAATCCGCGCCCACCTTGATGTCCGGAGAGCGCCAGTCCGAAGAGCTGGTCGGGGAGGTGATGTCGGGAGCCGGCTCGAGCACCAGGTCGTGGTTCTGGGCCCGGGCGGGGATGGCCGGAGCGAGGGCCAGCGCCAGGACGAGGGGGATCGCCTGCCGGTGGAGGCTGGGTTTCGTCGCGTGTCGTCTCATGGTTCTCGTCTCCTGGTCTGATGGTCGCGATGCATTACGGAGACAGGGGGATCGAAAGGCCTCAACTTAGAGACGAGCGGCGGCCCCGGCTTCCCTCAGGCCGGCGCCGCAGGCGGACGACGGAATCGCCGGAGGATCGACTCCGGCGCTCCGACCGTGGCGTCGGAGGCGAGGCCTCGCTACGTCTCGTCCGGATACGACAGGGAACGCGCTGAGCCGGGCGGGAAGGCGAGGGCGGCCACCAGGAGGACGGCGGCCAGGAGGGCGATGCCCACGAAGACCTGGTAGAGGGCGTGGTAGAGGGCATCCGCCAGCGCGGCCAGGTCGGCGGGCGGCACGGTCGCCCGGAGTGCCGGGTCGAGCAGGGTGTCGGCGTTGGCGAGATCGAGGGTCGAGCCCGCCGCCGAGACCGCCAGCCGGTGGTTGAGGATCAGCCCGAAGACCGCCACCGCCACCGCGCCGGCGATCGTCCGGAAGAACTGGAGACCACTGGTCGCC
>CAZIIB010000091.1:0-9228 GCA_964539125.1 uncultured Thermoanaerobaculia bacterium
CGACGTCGGGCTTCGTGCCCATCAAGAACCGCCCGCCCGGGGAGAGCGACGAGCCTGCCGACCACATCGTCAGCCCCGACGCCCTGGCCCTCGTCCGGTTCGGGCTGCGGGCGGCCGACGACCGGCGCATCCGCGACACCGTCCGGGTCATCGATGCGTTGTTGCGCGTGGAGCTGCCCGACGGTCCGGCCTGGCACCGCTACAACGACGACGGCTACGGGGAGCACGCCGACGGCGCGCCCTTCGACGGCACCGGCATCGGTCGCGCCTGGCCGCTGCTCACCGGCGAGCGCGCCCACTACGAGCTGGCCGCCGGGCGGGCCGAGGAGGCCCGAAGGCTCCTCGCCACCCTGGCATCGTTCGCCAACCAGGGTGGCCTGATCTCCGAGCAGGTCTGGGATTCGCCGGACGTCCCGGGGCGCGAGCTCTTCTTCGGCCGGCCGTCCGGCTCGGCGATGCCCCTGGTCTGGGCGCACGCCGAGTACCTCAAGCTGCGCCGTTCTCTCCGTGACGAGCGGGTCTTCGACCTGCCGCCGCAAACCGTCCGACGCTACCTGGTGGAGGGGCGGAGCTCGCCCCACCACCTCTGGCGCTTCACCCAGAAGTGCCGCACGCTCCCGGCCGGCAGGGTGCTCCGCGTCGAGACGTCGGCCCCCGCACGCCTGCACTGGAGCGTGGACGGTTGGGCGACCGTGCACGACACCGACACCCAGCGCTCCGGGCTGGGCCTCCCGCACGCCGACCTGCCGACGGCCGAGCTGCTCCCGGGGCGCGAGGTCGTCTTCACCTTCTACTGGCCGCAAGCGGAGCGCTGGGAAGGGGTCGACTTCGCCCTTTCGGTGGTCTGAGGGCCGGTGAAGAAGTATCCGACCCTGCTGCGGGCGCCCCCGCGTCGCCGCCCGTCGCGGGGCGGCTCGTCCTCGACCGGCCCGCGATGACGCGTGGTCCGTGATATCGTATTTTCGAACTGACCATCGCTCGCTTTCGCGCCGCTTCGGCAGAGGAGGTCTCCATGCTCCGCACGGCCGCCGTCCCTCCCCCGGCACCCGCCGGCGTCGTCACGATCGCTCTCGCCCTGTCCCTCGGCCTCGGCCTGACCCTGGTCGGCTGCAAAGGAAACGAGGCCACCCCGCAGCCGGAGGCGAGCGGGGGCACGGCCGCCGGCGCGACCGGCCTGGCCTGCACGGAACCCTGGGCGAAAGGGTTCGACGCGAACAGCTGCAAGCTGGTGGGCGGTGGCGCGCCGCCGATCAAGCCCATCGACTGGCCGAACGTCTGCAACCCCAACCTCCAGGGGTGGACGCCGGTCCAGGAGAGCTTCGATCAGCTCTCCTGGCGGTCGTTCCTGTGGGTGTCCTGGCCCGCCGGAGCGGACGGCAATCCCGACGCGAGCCAGCCCATCGGTGTCGCCCAGGGCGGTCGGTTCGCGCCGGTGGTGTGGGAGCGCTATGCGGACGCGGCGAGCCTCTTCGGCTCCACGGCGGCCAAGCTCACCGCCGACGACTTCGGGAAGGCCGCCCCGGTGCCGGAGGGTTGCTCCCCTGACGGCCCGCGGGTCCTCACGATGACCTCGAAGGTCCCCACGAGGTCGATCCTGGCGGTGCAGGCGGCGGTCAAGTCGGCGGCCGCAGAGGGCGAGACCTTGGAAGGGCTCCAGAGCATCGACCAGGCCTTCCGGGGGCCGCTCTACCCGCAGGGACCCGAGGGGCCGAGCGGGATCTGGCCGGTCTTCTACGAGATCCGGATCAACGAGGTGGAGTACGACGCGATCGTCGCCGCCGGGGCGCAGAACAAGACCCCGGACCAGTTGAACTGCGTCGGCATGTCGGACTGCACTCCGTTTTCGTTCCCCTTCGACTCCACCGAGGTCAAGGCCGCGTGGAAGGTGCTCTCCCCGGACGAGGTCTCCTCCGGCCGCTTCTTCCACCAGGACCTCCAGGTGGTGGACCCGGTGAGCGGCAAGTGCTCGGTCGAGCCCATGGGCCTGGTCGGCCTGCACATCGCGCGCAAGGTCAAGGCGGCGGTGATCGGCCCGGACCTCCGCAAGAACACCTGGGCCTGGGCGACCTTCGAGCAGGTGGACAACGTGCCCCCGGTAGGTGAGACCGGGAACGGCGGGACGGGTGCGACCTACTCGTTCTTCAACCCGGGCTGCAGGCCGGTGGTCGACGCGGCCACCTGCGCCGCGGTGACGACGCCGAACCCCGACCCGGCCTACCAGTGCTGCGAGAACCTCTACCGCTACGCCGCCGGCACGGTGCCGGAGAACCCGACGCCCGACCAGGTGACCCGGATCGACCCGGCGCCGTCCGGCACCCAGAGCTGCAACGCGGTCTACGACCCCCTCGACAAGGGCGTCTTCGATCACTACACGCTGGTCACCACCCAGTGGCCGAAGTCGAGCGACGGGCCGGCCCCGCCGACCGTGACCCCGGCCCACTCCCGCAACGCGGTGATCGAGACCTACTTCACCGCCTGGCAGGACGGCACGCAGGTCAACACCAGTAGCTGCATGGGCTGCCACTCGGGGAGCCAGGCGGTCGACATGAGCTACCTGTTCCTGGGCAACGCGGGCGGCGGATCATAGAGGCTGGCCCCAGAAATGGCCGGCACTCCTTCCGGGTCTTCGGGGTAGGCCGTACGACGAAGCCCGGCGGTGCCACCGAGCTTCAGGCGAGGTCCGCGGCGGACACCGGCAGGCGCCGTACCCGGTGGCCGACGAGGCGCGACAGAGCGCTCGCCACGGCCGGCGCGACCGGGCAGACGGTCGGCTCGCCGAGGCCATGGGGCCGGGAATCGCCGCTGTCGACGAGGTGGGTCTCGATCTCGGGCGTCTCGTCGAGGGTGAGGGGCGTGAACTCGTCAAAGTTGGCGGGGTGCGCCCGGCCCTTCTCGAACGCGACCTCGGTCTTCATGTTGGAGAGCGCCCAGCAGACGCCGCTCTCGACCTGCTGGACGGCTCCGCCGCGGTGGATCACCACGCCGCAATCGACCGCTCCGACGACCCGATGAACGCGGAACGGCAGAGCGCCGGGAGGGGGCTGCTCGCGAAGTGAGACCTCGGCGACATAGGCGACGTAGGTCTCGGTGTGGAAGACGTTGCAGGCGATGCCGCGGGCGCGCCCCTTGGGCAGCGGTTTCCCCCAACCGGCGGCCTTCGCGGCGGTCTCGAGGACGCGCCGCAGGCGCGCCCGGTCGATTCGCTCGCCGCCCGGCTCGATGACCTGCGGCATCTTGGGGTCGTCGGCGCCAAGGAGCTCGAGCCGCAGCTCCAGGGGATCGCGGCCCAGCGCCTCGGCGATCTCGTCGAGGAAGCCCTCGCGGGCGAAGACCGAGGAGGGCGAGAAGACGGCGCGCCAGGGCCCGATGGGGACCGGCGCCTCGACGGCCGTGTAGGTGGTCTCCAGGTCGGGGATGGCGTAGGGGTTGTCGTAAACGCCCCACGACCACGAGCGCACGTGGTCGGGGTCGCGCATCTGCTCCGGAGTCGGCTTGCCGCGCGCGTTGTGGGGTGTGGTGGCCTTGCGCTGCTCCCAGGCGACCAGGTGCCCGTCGGTGTCCAGGCCGGCGAACAGCCGATCCACCGCGGCCGCCTGGAAGTAGCCGTGGCGCAGGTCGTCTTCCCGCGACCAGAAGAGCTGCACCGGATGGGGCACGCGCGCCGCGATCTCGAGCGCCTCGCGGTCCATCTCCCAGCCCAGCCGCCGGCCGAAGCCGCCGCCGAGAAGCGGGACATGCACGGTGACCGCCGCGGGCTCGAGCTTCAGCAGCACGGTCGCCAGACGCTGCACGGTGTTGGGGGTCTGGCTCGGCGTCCAGACCTCGCAGAGCCCGTCGTGGACCCAGGCCGTGGAGTTGACCGGCTCGATGGCGGCGTGCGCTTCGAACGGGTACTCGTAGACCGCCTCCAAACGCCGCGCGGCCTTGCCGAGACCGTCGCGACCGGCGCCGTCGCGGCGGGTCGTGATCCCGGGCTCGCGGGTCGTCTCGGCAAGGCGCTTCCCGTGGGCCGCGCTGCTGAAGGCGGCGTTCGGGCCGTCCTTCCAGTCGATCCTCAGCGCCGTGCGGCCCTGGTGCGCCGCCCAGGTCGAGCGGGCCACGACGGCGACGCCGCGGGAGATGGCGAAGCACGCCTCGACGCCGGGGACGCTGCGGGCCGCCTCGTCGTCGAAGGAGCGTAGCGAACCGCCCAGCACCGGCGGCCGCGCCACGACCGCGAACCGCATCTCCGGCAAGCGGACGTCGAGGCCATAGCGCGCGCGCCCGGTGACGATGTCGGGTCCGTCCACTCGCGGGGGCGAGGTGCCGAGGAGCCGATACTCGTCGCGGCTCTTCAGCCGGGGCTCGGCGGGCGCGGCCCGTCGGGCGGCCTCCTCGAGCAGCTCGGTGTAGGCGAGGCTGCGACCGGTCGCCGCGTGGCGGACCCGCCCCGACCGGGTGCTGCAGGAGGAGGGATCGACGCCCCAGCGCGCGGCGGCGGCTCCCACCAGCATGGCGCGGGCCGCGGCGCCCGCCGGCCGCAGCACGTCCCAGGACTCGGTGACGCTGCTGCTCCCTCCGGTGCCGAGGTCGTTGTAGACCGAGCTCGGCGAGGCCTGCTCGACCACCAGTTGGTCGAAGTCGACGTCGAGCTCCTCGGCGAGGATCATGGGCAGCGACGTGCGCACCCCTTGGCCCATCTCGGAGCGCCCGACGATGACCACCACACGGCCGTCGGGTTGCAGGCGGAGCCAGGCGTTGGGTGTGAGCTCGGCGGCGGCCGCGGCGGGCTCCTCGGCACCGAGCCGGAAGCCGAGCAGCAGACCGCCCCCGCCGACGGCGACGGACACCAGGAACTGCCGGCGGGTGGTGCTCATCGCCGGGCCTCCGGCCGGGCGAGCTCGGCGGCGCGCCGGGCGGCCCGTCGCAGGCGACTGTACGAGCCGCAGCGACAGAGATGCTCGGCGAGGGCGGCGTCGAGCTCCTCTCCGGAAGCTTCCGGCTTCCGCCGCAGCAGGGCCGCCACCTCCATGATCATGCCGCCCTGGCAGTAGCCGCACTGCGCGACCTGCTCATCGAGCCACGCCCGCTGGCAGGGGTGCGATCCGTCCGCCGAAAGCCCCTCGATGGTGGTGTAGCGCTTGCCGGCGGCCGCCGAAAGCGGCACCTGGCAGGAGCGCACGGCGGTGCCGTCCTCCCAGACCGTGCAGGCTCCGCAGAGCCCCTCGCCGCACCCGTACTTGGTGCCGAGCAGCTCGAGATCGTCGCGCAGCACCCAGAGCAGGGGAGTGCGCGGGTCGACGTTCAGGGCGTGGTGCTCTCCGTTGACCCAGAGCTCGGTCGAGGGCATGAGGGACCTCCTGCGACTGTCTACGGCGGCGAACGTCGGGAGTTGCACCGTGGCCGTGCTCGCTTCGCCGCCTCGAGGGTCGAGGTCCCTCACTCGGTCGGCAGTCTCTACTCCGGTCGCTCGCCCGTGACCAGCTCGACCTTCCGGTCCACGCCGTCGCGCCGAACGGTGAGCCGGACTCGCTGACCGGGGCGGAGCGAGGAGAACGCCGCTGCGCCCGCTTCGTCGGTGAGTGGATGGCCGTCGACGGCCACCAGCAGGTCCCCCGGGCGGACTCCGGACGCTGCTGCCGGCCCCTCCCCGTCGATCGCCTCGATCCGCGGGGGCTCGTAGAAGGTCCAGCGGGGACCCTCTCGTTGCGCCTGTACCGTGCAGTGGCAAGACAGCCCCAGCCCGAGCCAACCGCGCGGGAGGATCGCCTCCATCGCGCCGGCGAGATCGGACGACTCCGGATGGGCCGAGGGGCCCGCCTCCGCTTCCTCCGAGGCAGGCGATGGAAGGGAGGTCTCCGGGCAGCGGGAGCCGACGACCATCTCGACGGCCTCGACCCCGGAGCCCCTCCGGACGCGGAGCTCGACCCGTTCGCCGGGCCGAACCTGCGACCATCGGCGGCCACCCGGGGGGGTGGTGATCAGGAGCCCGTCGATTGCCACGACACGGTCGCCCTTTCGCAGCAAGCCCACGGCCGGTCCGCCGTCGCGCACCCCGAGGATCTCCGGCTCGGTTCGGAAGCTCCAGAGGTCGGGGCTGCTCTGCTTCTGCTTCAGCGTGCAGTTGCAGGCCAGCCGGGAGATTCCGAGGTCCGCCTCGGCCGGCTTGCCGCTGGAACAGATCGGGTCGCTGCTCCGGGGCGCGGCGTTCGCCGCCACGGCTCCGAGCAGGAGGGCGAGCGCCCCGAGCCCCACGCCCCGGGCCCAGATGCGCGCCACCGAACCTCCGGTCCTCTCGTCGTGTCGTTCGTCGTGTGCCATCGTTTCCTCCTTGGTGTCAGCTGCTCTAGAACCAGATGAGGGGTGACTCTCCCGACCGGCCGGTACCCGTCGGACGGGCTCGGGCCACGAGCTCGTCTTCGGGTAGCCTCGGTGCGAGGCTCCGGGTCAGCTCGGTGTGCGCCTCCGACAACGCCATCAGCACCTGTTGCCCGGTCGCGACCTGGGCCGCGGTCCCACCGTTCAGGCTGTGGGCGAGGGCTTCGAGTGCCCGTGTGTAGTCGGTGCCGATCCCCTGGACCCTCTCGACCGCCGCCGCGGGACTCTCGGCGACGGTCGCCGTCGGGCGGGGTCCGGCGTGCGGTGCCGAGCGGCCCACTCCCAGACCGAGCAGGAACCCGGCCAGGGCGGCAGCCCCCACGAGGGCCGACCACCGAAGGCGGACCGACCGGCTGGAGCGATCCCGCAGGAGGCCCCGCTTCCGCAACGACCGCCGGGTGCGCCGCCAGAGCAGATCGGAGGGCTGGGCGGTCTCCGGGGCCGAGCGAACCGCCTCCCGGAGGACGGGTCCGAGGTCTCTATCTTTGTCGTTCATCTCGTCCATCAGGCTCACCTCCGGTCAGAAGCAGCTCGAGGTCCCGTCTCGCGGCGTGGAGCTGGCTCTTCGACGTGCCCACCGAGATCCCGAGGCTCTCGGCGATCTCGGCGTGCTTGTAGCCGTACAGGTCGTGGAGGACGACCACGGTTCGCCGGCCCGTGGGAAGCCGCGCCAGGGCGCGCTCCAGGTCGATCCGATCGGCCCGGTCCCCCGACCCCCCGTACCGGCGATGGCGCCCGTCGCCCTCTCGCGCGCCCGCTTCGGGAAGCGGCGCACCGTTGGGCGCAGCGTCCGGCCGTCGCCAGGATTCGCGGGACACGTTGAGCGCGATCCCCTGGAGCCAGGTGGGAAGGCTCGATCGCCAGCCGAATCCGCCGAGTCCCTGGACCGCCCGCAACCAGGTCTCCTGCACCACGTCCTCGGCGGCAGCCGCCCCGCCGGTCAGTCGCAGGGCGAACCGGAGAAGCCGGGGGCTGTGGCGATCGAAGAGGTCCCGGAAGGCCTCCTCGTCTCCTTCGCCGACGACCCGGGTCGCCAGCGCCCGGTCCGATTCCGTTCCCGGCGGTTCCATTGCGCTCATTCTGCCCCGTGAGTGAGAGTTGGGGAGGAGAAGGTTGGCTGACCGCGGTCCCGCCGAACGTCAGTCCACTCGCAGCGTGTCCATGACGTCGGCCCGCGCGGCCCGCAGGCCCATCTCCCGGGTGATCTGGCTCACCGAGCAGGCGACCACCCCGTAGATCCCCGGCATGGCGAGGGCTAGGGCGAAGACGGCCCCCGCTCCCAGCGCGAGCGACAGAATCCTCTGAGGCCGCGTGGCGTTGGCGCTGCTGTTCGCCATCGGCTCCGCCCGCTCGACCGGCAGGTTCGGGTCCAGGTCCGCCACCACCCCCGCGACGCGCACGCCCTTGCCGTCGCCCACGCCGATCCGCTTCCCGACGCCGCGCTCTCCCGGCCAGTACCGGTCCCCGAAGCTCCGGTTCACGAGGGCCACCGGAAGACTCTCGGCGATGTCCTCGCCAGTGAAGTCCCGTCCTCAGAGGAGCCGCATGCGCGTGACACTCAGGCAGCCCGGCGCCACCACGAGGGCCAGCCATTGCCGGCCCCGCTGGTCGCGATAGCCCATGCGGAGGACCGTGATCTCGGCCAGGACCGGGCCGCCCAGGCCGACCCTCTCGGGCGGATCCACGCCCACGATCGTGAAGGCGTGGCCGTCGAGCTGGAGGAGCTTGCCCAGGACGGAGTAGAAGCGGACGAGGACGGGTCCATGCCGTCTCATGGCTTCGCCTCCCCGGCGCTGCGCCGTCCTGCGCCGGCTTCGTCCACGAGGATGTGGCGCATCGCCACCGCCGCGGCGCACAGGAAGTGGTTGCGATCCCGCCAGTCGACCTCGGGGCCGGCGGCCAGCTTGATGTAGGTCTCGTGGACCAGGGCGGTGGTGTCGAGCGTCCTCCCGGGTCGCAACCGGCGTAGCTGCCGCCGGGCGAGAGACCGGAGCCGCTCGTAGAGGAGGGGCACGATGCGGTCCACCGCATCCGTGTCGCCTCCGCGAGCCGACAGCAGGAGGGATGCGATCTCGCGCGAGAGCGCCTCCTCGGCCGGCGTTCGGGCCGTCTGCGACATAGCAGGTGATTGCAGACCTTGGCATGTCGGCGCTCTCGCATTCTGGGGTTCTGGCATCCAGCCGGAACGACCAAGGGTGACGCCCCGGGGGAAGGCGAGCGGGGTGGAGCCGTCGCCGTGCACCTTGATCGTGAAGGTCGTCTCGCACCGGCTCACCCGGTCGTGGTCGGGGGTCGGGGCGAGGACCGCCGGCAGCGCGGGGGCGGAGGCCCGGTTCGACCCCTCGCAAAAGACCTGGCCGTCGTCGTTGACCAGGAGGGCGAAGAGGCCCGCCGCCTCCGGATCGCCCGTCGGATCCCCGCTGGCGAAGAAGAGGACCCCTTCCATGTGGACCTGGTAGATGCCGGTGCGCTCGAGGACGATCGCGTCCGGAGTCGCCGCGCTGGCCACGGCAGCCAGCAGGAAACAGCCGATCGCCAGCGTCGTGATGCGTCGATAGGATCGTGATTGGAAGGTTCTCATCTCGCTTTCTCCTCGGTCCGGGGAACGGCGGCTCCGGTCGGCTCACCCGGCGAAGCGGCAGTTCCGTCATCGTTCAACCGGGGAAACGGAAGAAGGAGAAAAAAGGGGCCAGGGCGGCTCGTGCGCGCCATCTACCCGCGCTCGATCGAACCTCCGGATTGCGTGCGCGAGCTCTCACCAGGGCCACCCGCTACGGTTCCTCGGGTGGCGAGGTTCGACGCTGCACACTCTGTCTCTCGCCGTCGCTCAGGCCTGCTTGTAGATCAGCCCCAGGACCGCGCCGCCGATCA
>CAZIIB010000092.1:0-9208 GCA_964539125.1 uncultured Thermoanaerobaculia bacterium
GCCGGAAAGGGCGACACCGCTCTCTTCTGCTACTCGGGCCACGGCTCCCAGGAGCTAGCGCCCGAGCTCTACGCCGCCGAGGAGCCCGGCGGCCTGAGCGAGACCCTGGTCGCCTGGGACAGCCGGAGCGGCGACGGGCTCGACATCGCCGACAAGGAGCTCGCGGTGCTGATCGCCGAGGTGGCGCTCCGGGGCGCCCATGTCGTGGTGATCCTGGACAGTTGCCACGCCGGGACCGCCACCCGCGACCCGGCGGACGAGGGGCGGGTTCGGAGGACGCCCCGTAGGCACCGCCAGCGCCCCGACGGCACCTACTGGTTCCAGGAGGCGGGCGTCGCGGTGCCTCCCGAGCTCGACACGGCCGGCGGCTGGCGGGTCTTGCCCTCGGGCCGCCACGTCCTCCTCGCGGCCTGCGAGGACTACCAGACGGCGAGAGAGTGCTCCCTGGTGGAGGGGACGGATCGCGGCCTTTTCTCCTACTGTCTCCTCGAGGCGCTCGCGCGGTCGGCTGAAGGTCTGACCTATCGAGAGCTCTTCAAGCGCGCACAGACCCACGTCACCAATATCTTCCCCGGCCAGCGCCCGCAGGCCGAGGGCGATCTCGACCTCACCTTCCTCGAGGGCGCCGTCTCGCGCGGGCCGGCCCGGCTGTCCGTGAGCTTCGACCGGGAGGACGACACCTGGTGGCTCGACGCCGGCGCCGTACATGCCGTCCAGACCGGAAGCGAGGTGGCCGTCCTGCCGCCCGGGGTGTCGGAGAACGAGGAGCTCTCGAAGGCCCTCGCGACCGCCCGGGTCGCCGAGGTCGGCGCCGCGAGGAGCCGCCTCGAGATCCTCGAAGGCGACGTGCCGAGACAGCCCGAGGCGCACCCGGCTCTCATCACCCGCCTCCCGCTTCCGCCTCTTCGTGTCGCCGTCGAAGGCGATGGCCAGGAGGTGAGCGATCTTCGGGAGTCTCTCGAGGGCTCGCCCTACGCGGCGTTGGCACCGAAGACGGAGGCCGCCGGCCTGGTCGTGCGCCTCGACTCCGGGAGCTGGCACCTGCGGCGGCCGGCGGTTTCCTCCGACCTGGCGCCGCCCGTCAACGCGGAGGAGCGGCCCCCGCGCGAGCTGGTCGCGGCCCTGGAGCAGATCGCCCGCTGGCAGACGCTCGCGAACCTCTCGAACCCGGGGAGCCCCCTGACCGAGGCTCTCCAGATGACCGTCTGGGAGTGGTGCCCGCCGGCGACCGCGGGTTCCGAGCCCCGGCGTGAGCCACTCCCGTCCGAAGGCGAGCTGCGCTTGGCCTACCGGGACGGCGCGGGGGGAGACCCGCAGGCGCCCCGGGTTTGCGCTCATCTCGAGAATCGGGGGGAGCAGGCCCTCTACTACGCGCTCCTCGCCCTCGACGAGAGCTTCGCGGTCCGCCTGATCGAGGGAGGCACCGGCCGGCTGGCAGCGGGCGAGGACGTGTGGTTGCGCTCGGCGGCCGGCATCCCGGCCTCGGTGCCCGATCGCTACTACCAGCAGGGCGTCACCCGCCGCCGCGATCTGCTGGTTCTCCTGGTCAGCGCCGCCGACGCGGACTTCTCGCTCCTCGAGCAGGGGAGCCTCTTCGGAGGCGCCACCCGGCGGGCCGCACCGCCGCGGGCCGCCGCACCGGGGCTCCTCGACGCTCTCCTCCGCCGCGTCGCCTGGCGGGAGATGGACGAGCAGCCCAGGGTCGCCCACGAGTGGGCGGCCCAGAGCGTTGCGGTGGTCAGCGTCCGGCCCCAGCCCTGGCGGACCCTGACCGGGAAGGCCGGCGCAATCGAGCTCGTCCCCGGAGTGACGCTGCAGGTGCCGGACGGTCTCCATGGCGAGGCCCGGCTCGCCGGCCCCGGCCTCGACCAGGGCTTCCCCGGCCTCGCCGCGCTGGCGGAAGAGGACCGATCCCGCCTGCGTCCGGTGGCCGTGGCGGGTGCCCTGGCGAGCGATCCGGGGCTTTCCGTCCTCGAGCTGCGGCTCGAGGATTCGCAGCGGATCTCGCCGGTCAAGCCCTTGGTCCTGGAGGCGGAGACGGTCCTGGGCTCAGGCGAGGTGCTCGCGGGAGTCGCATGGGACGGCAAGAAGAGCCGCCTGATCGCGCCCGAGAGCGGCTCGGCGTCTCCGGCTCGCCTCCAGATCGCCTCGCTCCCGGCTCCAGCCGCGGGACGGGATAGCCTGTCGGTGGAGATCTTCGCCTTCCAACAACGGCCCTGATCTGACGCGAAGCTCGGCCCCGCCCGTCGACCTCTCCGGACGGGGCCGAGACTTCAGCTCAGTCGTCCGCGTCGTCCGGATCCTTGCCCACGGGGTTGAGTGCGGGCTCCGTAGGCGCGCTGCTGTCGTCACCGTCCCCTTCCTTGTGGCGCTTCAGAACGATGGACCGCTCGCTTTCCTGCGGCTCCGACGACTTCTTCGGGGGCCTCGACTCGGGGGCATCGGCGCGGTCTGCGGCATCTGCGACGTCGCTCATGGCTCGGTCTCCTTTCCGGTTGCGGATGGTGGCTGCAACGCTCATCCGGTGAGCGCTCGCCTCTTCCTGGGAGAACCCGCGCGCGAACGTCAGGTGTAGGTGGCCCTCACCAGACCCCCTCGAGAACGTAGCCGGCCCAGTAGTACGGGCGCCGCCACCGGGGCTCCGCACGAATCGCGAGCTGCGCTCGGCGGAGCGCCTCCGCCACCGGCAAGCCGTCGCGAAGAAACCCCCGGTAGAAGGCCTTCATCAGCTCGGCGGCGGCCTGGTCGTCCACCCGCCAGAGGCTCACCACGACGCGCGGAGCTCCGGCGCGGAAGAAGGCATCGGAGAGTCCTACCAGCCCCTCTCCGTGAATGGCCGTCCCGAGACCCGAGTCACAGGCGCTCAGGACGACCAGTTCCGCCGAGAGGTGGAGCGCGCCGATCTCGTGAGCCCAGAGCACGCCGTCCCGCGGGTGGCCGGCGGCGTCGAAGCGCGAAAGGACCAAGGCCGAGAGCTCGGGTTCCTCGGCGCTCGCCCAACTGTGGGTGGCGAAGTGGAGAATCCGGTAGCCGGACAGGGCTCCGCTCGTCACGAGCTCCTTGCGGGCGGCGAAATCCTTGGCCTCCAAGGCGTCTCCCGGCGGCACGAGAGCGACCAGGCCGTCCGCCTCGTCGGCCGAGGCCGCGAGCCGCGGAAGCTCGCGTCCTGCGAGGCGAGCTGACCGAGGGGCCTCGTCTCCCTGATCTTGGGAGGCGGGCCGGCTGTGGAGGCGGGCGTCGGGAGGCCCGAAGACCGGGTCCGCCAGGACGGCCAAGAGCTTGCCGGACCCCGGCGAGCGGCCGGGAAACGGGCGAGGGCCGAGCCAGGCGGACACCGAGGCCGAGGGCGTGTAGGCGATCTCGTGCCGCGCGAGGAGCGGTTCGCCGCCGCCGGCCGGATCGGGCAGCGCTCCGAACGGCACGGTGTGAAGTGCGCCCTCGACGCTCACCAGCAACCGACGATGGGTGGCGATCGGACCGGCCGCCGGCCGGAGGAGCAGGTCCGAGAGTTGTGCGGCCTGGAGGGCCACCTGCTCGCCGCTGAGGCGCTGGTCACTGTGGGCCAGGAGGTTCGAGACCATGCCGGCCTGGTGCTCGAGAACCGCCGCCGCGGGCAGAGTGAAGGTCGCCAAGTGGTCACGCGAGATCGCCCACAGGTAGCTGTGCTCCTCGCCCAGGTCGTAGCTCAGGAGGAGAGTGTCGGGCTCGAGGACCGACGTCTGGATCTGTCGAAGGTCGAGGGGCCGGGGCGTCGAGGCGGCGCCACGCGTCGTCTTCGGGAGCCGATCTCGCGCCGCGCGGAAGTCCTCGAGCGCCGCACGGAGCACCCGCCCAGCCCGTGCGAGCGTCGCCTCATCGGCGCCCGCGGATAGCAGACGAAGTCGCTCCTCCTCGGCGGCATCCACCCGCTGGCGCAAGGGGTCGCTCCGCGGGTCGCCGCCCGCGCCATCGAGTGCGCTCCCGGAGCCGAGGGGATCGCCGAGCACGTCGAGAAGACTCCTCGCCCGGGCGCGCTCGCTGACGTCGAAGGCGCGGGAGGCGTAGCCCGTTCCGGGATGGCGCCGGTCGAGCTCCATGAGCGTGTCGACCGCGAAGTCGAAGGCGTCCTGCTTGGTCGCCAGGAGCGAGGACCGCAGGTCCACGCGGTCCGACCCCGCCCGGAGCTCTTCGATCGCCTCGAGCGAACGCTCGGCCCAGGTCGCTGCCGCCTCGAGGTGGCCGAGGCCCCGCTCGACTCGGGCGATCCCGGACAGCGCAGCCGCTTCGCCGGCCGTGTAGCCCGCCTGCCGGAGGGCCGGGAGGGCCTTTCGCAAGAGTGGCAGCGCGGCTGACGGTTGCCCCTCATGCAGGTAGGTCCAGGCGAGCGTCTCGTAGAGCGTTGCCGTCCTGCGCCCGTCGCGCCGGGCCTCGGGCAGAGCCAGCGCCTCCCGGTACAGCTTCCGGGCCTCCGCATACTGCCCTGCCTCGTAATGGAGGTGGGCGAGGCCGTCGAGAACCGCCACCGAGCCCTCGGAGGAAGGGCTCTGCCGGAGGAGGGCGAGAGCCTGCCGATAGGCCTCGATCGCCGCCGGATAATGGCCCGATACGAGCTGGGCGACTCCGATCTGCTCGAGAACGAAGGCGCGGTCTTCGGGGGTACCGGAAGACGCGAGCTCGGCCGCCGAGCGGGAGAGCAGGTCGAGGGCGAGCTTCGGCTGGCCGGCGAGGGCGTAGATCCCGGCCAGGTTGGCACGCGTGATCGCCACGTCGCGGCGTCGCCCCAGGGATTGCCAGAGAGCGAGGACGTGCTTGTACTCGACCTCCGCGGTGCCCAGCTCATCCTCGCCGTTGTGGAGGTTGGCGATCTCGGTGAGGGTCCGCGCCTGGTGCTCCCGGTTGCCCAGATCGCGCCAGAGCGTCAGGCCTTCCTGGTACCGAGCGGTCGCCTCTTGGATGCGGCCGAGGTGGCGCATGGTGGTGCCCAACTCGTCGAGAGCCCGGGCCTCTCGCGCCAGCTCCCCGCTTCCCCGGAAGCCCTCGACGGAGCGCGACAGGAGCTCCGCGGCCTCGCTCTCGTGCCCTGACCGGCCGAGGCTCTTCCCTGCCCACTCCAGGGCGTCGGCCTCGCGGCCGGCGTCTCCCAGCTTCCCCCAGGCTGCCGCCGCCCTCTGGTAGCTCAGGGCGGCGTCCCCGTAGGCACCGCTGCGCCGCAGCTCGTGGGCGGCGGCCAGGCAGGCCACCGCGCGGGCCCGCTCGCGGTCGTCGGGCGATGCCGGATGGAGCGCGGTCACGGTCACTCGGAAGCGGCCCGGTCGAGCACTCTCCAGGCTCTTGACCTCGATCACATAGGTCCCGGCTTCGGCGCCTACGGCGACGAGATCCTCCGGCTCCTTTCGGCCCACGGGGCTGTCGAGACGCAGGATGCGCCGGTCACCGGGCCCCGTCAATGTGAGAGCGAGGTCGGCTCCGGACTGGTCGGCCACGACCTCGAGGAGCTCCCCCTCGTCGAGATGCACCGCGAAGCGCCACGAGCCGCCCGGCGCCAGCTCGCCTTCGCGCTCGTCGCCCTCACCCAGGCAGCATTCGGTCTCTCCGGCGCCGGGCGCCGGTGTCTGGAGGGCCGCGGCGACCGCAGCCTCCGCCGCGCCGCTGCCCGGAGGCGGCGGGCTCGGGCAGGCCAGGCCGAGGGTGCCGAGGACGACGGCGCCCAGCAGGCGGCACGTTTCGGATATACGTCGAGTCAACCGAGACCTACGTCGGTTCTTGCGTCTCTTCGTGGTTGACCGACATTGTAGCGCGGGGACCGGGGCTCGGGCAGGGCAGCGGGCCGGCGGCCGGCCTTCCGCTACGAGCCCGGCGGCGCCACCCGAAGGGCGTACTTGGCCACCGGCGGACCTCCGCCCTCGCCCTGGAGGACGATTCGGTAGACCCCCGGCGGCAGATACTCCGGAGGCAGCTCCAGGCTCAAATTTCCGAACCTGGTGGCCCGGAGGCCTTCAAGCCGCCAGAGCTCGCGGCCTCGCTCGTCGAGGATCCGCGCCTCGTAGGTCCGCTCTCCGAGATCGACTCGGCTGTCGAGGATCAGGTAGGCACCCCGCTCGAGGTCGAGGGTGAGGGGCGCCTCCTCGCCGGCTCGCTCGCTGCCGGGTGGCAGGAGGTCGAAGCTCGGCACGTTGACCCTCGGCTTGCCGAGCTCCCCGAGGCGTCCGTAGAGAAGAGAGATCCACACCCCGGCCCCACCCACGGCCAGGATGAGGGCGGCAGCCAGGCCGGCCGTGAGGAGAGATCGCTTGGCAGAGCCCATGACCTCCCTAGGTTCCGCCTCTCCCCCCGGCGCTCTCGTCACCGGCTCCCGCTCGAGCCGCTCCTCGATCGCCGCCCAGTCGGCGGCCTTCTCCTCCGGATCGAAGGGCTCGGCGTCGCCTTCGAGAAGCTCGGGCAGGTCGCGCGCCATGGCCGCGCAGTCCCGGCACCAGGCGAGGTGCTCTTCGAACGCCTCCCGCTCCGCACCGGCCAGCTCGCCGCGGCGGTAAGCTAGAAACGCCCCGGCCTCCGGGTGGTCCGCGAGGTGCTCCTCGACCGCGCTCGCCAGGCGCTTCACGGTGTCGTCCCAGGACGCGTCGTCGGTCATGGCTCGTCCTCTCCCCGGTCTCGGAACCTCGTCGCCTCGCGGTACGCCGCAACCCGCTCGGCGACGCGCCGCCTGGCCTGAAAGATGTGCGCCTTCACGGTGCCCTCGGCAATCCCCAGAAACTCCCCGATCTCTCGGTACGTCCAACCGTGACGCAGGTGCAGCAGGTAACAGCGGCGCATCTTGGGCGGCAGCTCCCTGAGGGCGGCCGCGACGACCGCCCGGAGCTCGCGTTCCAGGAAGTCAGCCAGCGGGCCGGGCTCAGCGCCCGCCGCCGGATCGGCGATCTCCGCGCCGTGCTCTTCAAGCCGCTCCTCGAGCGACTCCTCGTACGGGTTCCTCTTGGCGGCGTGGCGATCCCGCTTGGCGTTGAAGTGGACATTGCGAGCGATCCGGAAGAGCCATGCCTTGAAGTCGTCGAGGGTGGCGAAGGTGCCTCGTCCCTGGTGAACCCGGATGAAGGTGTCCTGGGTTAGATCCCGGGCGTCCTCGCCAGCCCAGCCGCGGGCGAGGAAGAAACGGCGCACCCGGTCATAGTAGACCTCGAAAACGTAGCGGAAACTCTCGCGGGACGGCTCGTCGCCCCCCAGCCGCCGAACGTGGTAGAGCAGGAGCGACTCGAGCCCTTCCGGGCCATCGCCGCCGACCGGTGGGGAGCCTCGATCCTCTCCGTTCGATGCGGACATGGTGCTCTTGGAACGCCGGTGCTCGAGACGACGGAGGCAGCGTAACACGGGCCGCCCGGCCCGCTTCTCAACCTTCGCGCGGGCACCGGGTTTCCGAGAGGCAGCCAGGAGGAACCTGCCCATGCGCTACGACGACCTCGCGATCGAGATCCGGGAGCTGCCCGAGGGCGGCTATGAGACCCGGGTGACCTCCAGCACCCAGGGGCGGCGTACGGAGGCCTTCACGCTCCCATTTGCCCCGGGCGAGCTCGAGAGGGTCCTTGCGGCCCTCGAGCGGCGGGTGTGGTGGAGCCGCCTCGGAGCCGGCAGCGCCCGGGAGCTCGACGCACCGTCCGAAGGCACGGGCGAGGAGTTGGGGCTCCCACCGCCAGACGCCTTCGGCGACGCCCTCTACGCCGCCCTCTTCCAGGGAGAGACGGCGAACCTCCTCCACGCTAGCCTCGGCCCCGTGGAGGAGACCCCGGTCGCCGGGGACGTCGGTTCCGGGGAGGAGCGGGGCCTCCGCCTGCGCTTTGTCTTCGACCAGGACGCCGCGGAGCTCACGGAGCTGGGCATCGTGCCGTGGGAGCTCCTGCGCCGTGCCGACCGGCGGGAGTACCTGGCCCGCTACCTCCGGACTCCCGTCGTCCGCACGATCGCGGTGCACCGGCCACCGCGCTCCCTACGGGTCTCCGGGCGGCTCCGGGTGCTCCTCGCCGAGGCGGCGCCGAAGGACCTCGCCCGGCTCGAAACGCCTCGGGAGACGGCCGAGGTGCTCCGAGTCCTCGAAGAGCTCGATGGCGTCGAGGTGACCCACCTCCCGCACGCCAGCCTTGCCGACCTCAGCCGGAAGCTCAAGTGGGGGGGCTTCCACGTGCTCCACTTCATGGGGCACGGAAGCTTCGAGGACGGCCCCGCGGAGCCTGAGGAGGGCGCGCTGGGGCGTACCGAGGCGTTCGTCTACCTTGAGACGCCCGACCACACGACCCAAAGGGTGCCGGCCCAGACGTTCGCCGAGAACGTCAAGCGTTCCTCGTCCCTGCGGCTCGTCGTCCTCAACGCCTGCGACACCGGGATGCTCCCCAGGCACCGGGGCCGAGATCCGTTCAACACCACCGCCGCGGCTCTGGCGATGGCGGGCATGCCGGCGATCGTGGCCATGCAATTCCCCATCAGCGATCCGGCCGCCATCGCCTTCTCCGGCGACTTCTACGAAAGCCTGGCCCACGGCGAGCCGCTCGCCGTGGCGCTGGTCGACGGACGCCTCGCGATCTGCAACGAGGGCCTTTCCGCTCGGCCCGAGACGCTCGAGTGGGCGACCCCGGTCCTCTACCTCCAGGGGGAGGACGTGCCCCTGATCGCCGCCGCCGCGGCCCGCGGGGAGGATCAGGGAGAGGCGGGGACCGGAGGGGGTGTGGCCCCCGTCACCGCCGAGCCCGCTCGCTCCGAGCCGCCCCTTCGCCTCGGCTTCCGGAGCCTCGTAGGGCTCGGCGAGGGGCTCGAGGCCGAGGCGGACCGGGTGCTCGACCTCACTCGGCACTTCGAGGGGCGCTGGATTCGCGACGACGCCCTGTGGCATGCGGAGGTGCTGCCCGAGCTCCGGGAGTTCCTCGCCGAGGGCGCCACCACCGGCCGTCCCCTCACGCTCGATCTGGCGGCCCACCAGAGCCTCGCCTTCGCCGCGGGGAGCTTCCTCGAGGCCAAGAGCGGTGTAGAGATCAGCGTCGTCCAGCGGGGTCTGAAGGGCACGTACGCGTGGCCGGCTCGGCCCGGCGAGCTCAGCGACGAGGCGCTCTGGCGGGAGCTGGAGAGCCGGGTCCGGGGCGAGGCGGGCCACGACGTGGCGGTGGCGGTCTCGGTGACCTGGGAGATCCTCGCCGACGTCGAGCTCTACCTCGGCCGGCAGGAGCTCCCGGCCGGGCGCGTCCTCCAC
>CAZIIB010000093.1:0-9127 GCA_964539125.1 uncultured Thermoanaerobaculia bacterium
AAGATCCCGTCGTGGGGAGATCTCGCCGGCCACCGACGTCCGCGGCTCGCCGTGGCCCGGGCGCCTGAGGCCACAGGACGGATCGCCCGGCCGAGGCGGAGCTCGGCCGCATCAGGCGGCGCCGGACCCCGAGGCGGGACCGAACCGCGAGCCCCCCAACCGTCTCCAGACGGAGGGTGGCCCGGGGTCGAGGGCTCTCATCCACCCTCCGCTCGTCGCTTGTCGAAACCTCGGGATCTCGGCGGTCGAAGAGCCGTGCGCAGTCCGCAACGTCTCGAGTCGGGACCGTCTCCCCCTGTTGTCCTTTCGACCGGAGCGAAGCGGAGTGGAGAAATCTCGACGGGCAGCTCCGGAGGCGCACTCGAGGAAGTTGACACCCGCGAGACGAGCCTTGCGAAATCCGTCCTCCAAGTCGAAGACACACCATGCGACGACGATTCTGGGTCTACATCCTGGCCAGTCGCTCCCGAGTTCTGTACGTCGGCGTGACCGGCAACCTGGACCGACGCATCGAGGAGCACAAGAGCGGTCGGTCGAGGTTCGCCAGCCGATACCAGGCGAAGGAGCTGGTCTACTTCGAGGTCTTCGAGTGGGTCTGGGAGGCGATCGAGTCGAGGTTTCTCCACTCCGGCCCGGGCTCCGCCCGACCCTCCGGTCGAAACGACAAGGAAAGCAAGGGCGCCTGGCCGGCGACCTCATGGGCCGCGCGTGCTCCAACGGGCACCGAACCCCGATCCCCAACCACCTCCCACCGGCAGGTGGCCGCGGACCACGGAGCTCGACCCCGGAGGGCCGAGGGCTCCCGACCGGAGAACGTCGAGGACCGCGCACGCTTCGCCACCCTCTGATCCCTGATCCCCCAGCCACCTTCAATCGGAGGGTGAGCGGGGGCGGGGGCTGCCCTCGGAGCTCGACCCCGGAGGGCCGAGGGCTCCCGACCGGAGGACGTCGAGGACCGCGCTCAACGAGACCTCACGGAGTCCGGGACGCACAAGCGCGGTCCGAGCCGAGGCGCGACTCTTCCGCCCCGGAGTTCTAGAAAGTCGCGCCGATCCTCCCGGCGGGAGCCCTCGGCCCGCGCCGTTGCTCCGGCGGGAGCCCTCGGCCCGGCCTGCCCCCTCACCGCCTCCCGAGCGCCCGCCGACACTGCCGCAACGCCCGCGTCCTCCCGGGCAACGGCAACTCCTCCAGCAGCACCAGCTCCCGGGCTCCGCCCCGATCCAGGTCGGCCAGGACCTGGCGGAACTCGTGCTCCGCCCGCGCCCGGTGCCCCAGGCGCGCCAGACAGTCCGCCAGCAACAACCGCGGCTGGTAGAGCCCCGGATCCAGGTAGAGGGCCGCCCGGTACGCCGCCACCGCTTCCTCCGTGCGGTTCGCCAGGTCGTGCAGAAACCCCTCCAGGGCATAGACGGCCGGCTCCGACGGATCCGCCTCCCGCGCTTCCCCCACCAGCCGCTGCGCCGCCTCGACCCGGTTCTCCGCCAGCTCCCGCGACGCCCGAACGAGGAGGTCCTGGGCACTGCCGCCGTCCCGGCTCGGCCGGGGGGGCTCCGGCTCGGGAGGCACCTCGTCCGCCACCATCGGCTCGTCGAGCGTCGGCGCGGCCTCGGGGGAGATCGCCGCGGCCCGCGGGCGCCGCGGCCCGGGAGGGAGGACGGCCTCGGCCCTCTCCGGTGGCTCCGGCGGCCGCTCGGGCTCTGCGGGCTCGGGCGCCGGCGGCTCGACCTTGGGCTCGATCCGGAAGCGCACCGGTGCCCGGCGCCGAGGCGGCTCCTCCGCCGCCGGGTGCCGGTAGCCGAAGCACTCCCCCAGGTCCACCGCCCCGAGCTGATCGAAGATCTGCCAGAGCGTCTCCGAGGCCCCCAGGAACAGGTACCCCTCCGGCGCCAGACGGCGCACCACCTCCGAGACCACCCGCCGCTGGAGGGCGCGGCGGAAGTAGATGAGCACGTTGCGCAGCAGCACCAGGTCGAACGGCTCCGCCGGCAGCTCCCGGTACGGCGGCCGCGAGAGGTTCACCTGGCGCAGCTCGATCCGCGACCGGATCGCCGGATCGAGCTCGTAGAGGCTCCCCCGCCGGGTGAACCACTTCTCCCGCAGGCGCTCCGGCACCTGCGCCACCGCCCGGTCCCCGTAGAGGCCCCGCTCGGCCGCCGCCAGGGCGTCGGCGTCGAGATCGGTGGCCACCACCCGCCAGTCCCAGGAGGCGAGCGCCTCGTGCTCCGCCAGGATCAGCGCCAGCGTGGCCGGCTCCTCCCCGCGCGCCGCCGCCGCCGACCAGATGCGCAGGGTCCGCTGGCTCGCCCGGGCGGCGAGGACCCGGGGCAGGACGTGTCGCTCGATCGCCGCGAACTGCTGGGGAGCGCGGAAGAAGTATGACTCCTTGACCGTGATCAGCGGAATGAGCTGGTCCCACTCGCCTTCGAGCTCGCCCCGCGCGAGGGCCGCCACGTACGCCGCGCCGTCGACGAACCCCCGGGCCCGGGCCCGGCGCGAGGCGATCTCCTCGAGAAACGAGAACCGGGCGTGGGGAACCACGTTGCCCGTTTCCTCGCGCACCAGGGCGACGAGCTGGGCGAGAGCGGCCTCGCCGACCGGCGGGCCGGGAGTCACGAGGGCACCGCGCGGCCGGGGTGACTACCCTTGGGGCCGGCCAGGTAGCGGGCGATCTGGCGCGGGGTGAGCTCGATCTCGGCGGCTCCCCGCTCCACCGCCACGCGCGGCATGCCGTAGACCACACAGCTCGCCGAGTCCTGGACCAGGGTCAGGGCGCCGGCCTCCTTGAGCTCGGACAGGCCCTCGACCCCGTCGCTCCCCATGCCGGTCAACAGCACCCCCGCCGTCGCCGCCGGGGAGACGCGAGCCAGCGACGAGAAGAGCACGTCCACCGAGGGCCGATGGCCGCCCCGGGGCGGCGTGTGCCGGTCGACCCGCAGCACGCCCCCGGCATCGAGGAGGAGGTGGGCGTCGCCCGGGGCGAACCGCACGGTGCCGGGCTCCGCCTCCTCGCCGTCCGTCGCCAGGCGCACGTCGGGCGCGAACTCCCGGTTCAGCCAGTCGGCGAGCCCGGCTTCGAAGCCGGTGGTGATGTGCTGGACCACGAGCAGGGTCATGGGGAACTGCTCGGGCATGGCCTCGAGAAACTCGCGCAGCGCCGCGGGCCCCCCGGTCGACGCCCCGATCCCCACCCAGCGCAGCGTCCGGGGCACGGTCTCGAGGGTGGGCGGGCGCCGGACCGTCCGGCGAGACGGCCGGGCCTTGGCGGCGGCGGCCGTGCGCACCATCTCCGGCAGGGTCTCGGCGAGCTGCCGCCAGCGGCCGGTGTCCTCCGGCTTGCCCAGCACCTCCACCGCGCCCCGCCGCATGGCCTCGAAGGCGATGCGCATCTGGTTGCGGTTGGCGCGCGACGAGAGGACCACGATCGGCGTGGGCCGCACCTCCATGATCCGCTCGGTTGCGGCGTAGCCGTCCATGCCCGGCATCACCAGGTCCATGAGCACGACGTCGGGCTCGAGCTCGACCACCTGCTCGACCGCCGCGGCGCCGTCGGCCGCCTCGCCCACGACCACGATGTCGTCGGTCCAGGAGAAGAACCGGCGCAGGACCGCCCGGACCGACGGCGAGTCGTCGACCACCAGGACGCGCAGGGGGGTCGCGCTCTCGCTCACCGCGTACCGCTCAGACGGCGAACCAGGTCGACGAGCTCCCCGGCGTCGAGACCCTGCTTGGTGAGGTAGGCGTCCGCCCCCGCCTGCAGACCTTCGAGCCGGTCCTCGGGGCGGTCGCGGGTGGAGACCACGATGATCGGGAGCTGCGCGAACTGCTGAATTCCACGCAGGTGGCGGGTGAACTCGTAGCCGTCCATACCCGGCATCTCGATATCGGTCACCAGGCAGTCGTACTCTCCTTCGCCCAAGTAGTTGAGGCCCTCGTCGGCGTCGGCGGCGGCCCGCACCTCGAAGCCGGCGTCCTCGAGCAGGCGCCGCTCCATCTCTCGGGTGACCAGCGAGTCGTCCACCAGGAGCACCTTGACCCGCGCCGCCTGGGCCTCGGTGGTGGCCACGGGCCGCGCGGTCCGCAGGAACTCGTGCTTGGCGATCACCGCGGGCGAGAGCACGCCGATGGGATCGCCCGAGGCGAGGAGCGCCATGCCGTCCAACGCCTGCTCGACCGCCACGGCGCGGGTCATGGGGCGTACCAGGACCTCCTCCTCACCCTCCACCTCGTCGACCGCCACCGCGAGGGGCTGGCCCGAGACCCGCCCCCGGAGCAGGAGCTGGCTCTCGGCCGGTACCTGCCCGAACAGCCGGGACAGCGGCACGAAGGGGACCAGCCGGTCGTCGAGGGTGACGAAGCTGCGGCCGTCGCGCTCGCGCACCTCTTTCGTCTCGATGCGAACCACCTCGCGAATCGCCGCCGAGGGCAGCGCCAGACGGGTCTTGCCCACCCGCACCAGGAGCACCTCCTCGCCGCGCCGGGCGACCGGCACCTGGACGATCACCGTCGTCCCCTGGCCGGGCTCAGCGGCCAGGAACACCTCGCCGCCCACCCGGTTGACCGCCGAGGCGACGATGTCGAGGCCGACGCCGCGGCCCGAGATCTCCGAAACGGTGCGGCGGGTCGAGAAGCCGGGAGTGAAGAGCAGCCGGAAGATCTCGTCCCGCGACAGCGAGGCGGCGGTCGCGGCCTCCACCAGGCCGGCGCGGATCGCCTGCTTGGCCACCTCCTCGGGCTCGATGCCGGCGCCGTCGTCGGAGATCGTCAGGCGTACCCGCCCGCCTTCGGCCTCGGCGGCGAGGCGGACGTGGCCGACCGCCGGCTTGCCCCGCCCCTCCCGCACCGAGCGCGGCTCGATGCCGTGGTCGACGGCGTTGCGCACGAGATGGAGCAGGGATTCCTCGAGCTCGCGGGCGATCCGGCGATCGAGGCGGGTCTCCTCGCCCTCGATCTTCACCTCGACCTCGCGCCCCAGGGAGCGGGCGAGCTCGCGGGCGTAGCGCGCCAGGTGGAGGAGATAAGCGCGCAGCGGCTGGAGCTGGAGGGTCAGGAGCTGGTCGAGACCGTCCTCCGCCGAGCGCACGAGGCGCCGTTGGCTCGACTCGACGTCCACCGCCAGGCGCCGCAGCATCGCTCCCAGCACCGCCAGGATCTGGCGCGGTTGCTCCTCGCGCAGTCCGTCCTCGGAGAGCTTCGCGAGGTCGTACAAGCGCTGGATCGAGGTGCGGGTGGCGAGCGCCAGGATCCGCACCTGGGTGGCCGAATCGGCGACCGAGTCGAGGGCGGCGGCGTCCACCCGAACGTCGCCGGCGCCGGGAAGCCGGCCCGCCGACTCACCGGCCGGGGCGCTCGCCTCGGCAACCGGACGGCTCGGCTCCTCGGGCTCCGCACCCTCGGACACCTTGGAGACGCCGACGGTCACCATCTTGTCCCCGGCCGCCTCTTTGTCGGGGCCGGAGGCATCCGCTTCCGGAGCGGAGCCCTCGTCCTCCGGCGACTCCTCGCCGGCGGGGCTCTCCGCCTCCTCGCCCGCTCGGGCGGCCGTCACCAGCGCCAGCAGCTCCGCGTCCGGCTCGGGCCGCTCGCCGCCGGCGACGCTGTCGACCATCGCCGAGAGGTGGTCCACCACCCGGGTCAGGATCCCGGCCACCTCCGCCGGCGCCGCCCCCACGAGCTCCTCCGAAGCGTGGCACAGCTCGGCGATCTGGCCGAGCTGGAGCATCCGGGCCGCCCCCTTGATCGTGTGCAGCTCGCGCTTGACCTCGGCCCGGGAGTCCTCGTCCGCCGGCAGGCGTGGCGCCAGCGTGGCGAGCCGCTCGATCCGATCTCGCGCCTCGTCGACGAAGAGCGGGATCAGGTCGCGGAGCTCGGGGTCGAGCGGTTTCTTCTTCGCCATCCGGGGACTTGGCTTCGACTCGCCTTCGGCCGTCTAGATCTTGGTCCAACTGTCGACGTTCACGTCCACCCCCAGCACCCCGATGATCTGCTCGCCGTCGTCCTTGACCGGCGCGGCGACGGTGAAGCACTGCTCGCCGGAGACGAGCGACTCGTAGACCGGCGTGATGATGGTGCGCCCCTCGCGCATCACCCCGCGGAACCAGGGGCGCTCCGTGAGACCTTCGCCGGTGCGCACCGCGACCGGGATCTCGCGCCCGCCGGCCACCTCGTCGTTGAGGGAGATGGCGAGCTGGGTGCCGCCCGAGTCCATGACATAGGCGAGCTCGACGAAGCGGTTGTCCTGGAGCAGCTCGTGGAGCAGCGATTCGATCGCCTCCCAGCTCCCGAAGCGTCTACGCACCTCGCCGGCCCAGCGGCCGGCCAGGCGCTTCAAGCTGTGGGGCGAGTCGAGGTGGAAGGACTGGGCGACGAGCTGGATCGCCAGGCCCAGATCGTTGAGCTGGTCGGCGGTCGAGGAGAACTGCTTCAGGCTGTCGGCCATGCGCTGGACGACCTGGCTGACCTCCTTCAGCGTCAGCACCACCTGGTCGGACGCGGCGTTCTGCTGCTGGGTGGCCAGCGAGATCTCCCGCGCCACGCGGGCCGTGTCGCCCGAGGCCGAGCGCAGCTCGTCGATGGCCGCGGCGGCGGCGCGTGCCCGCTCGAGCACCCGCGAGGCCTCCTTCGAGCCCTCCTCGGTGGCCACCACGGTGGCCCGGATCGAGCCCGAGAACTCGTCGAGGAGGTTGCGCACCGAGTCGACCGACTCCTGGGAGCGCTGAGCCAGACGGCGCACCTCCTCGGCGACGACCGAGAAGCGCCGGCCGTGCTCGCCGGCCGCGGCGGCCTCGATGGCGGCGTTGAGCGACAGGATGTGGGTCTCCTGGGCGATGTCGGTGATCAGGTCGAGGACGCGGTAGATCTCCTTCGAGCGCGTGCCCAGGGTGTCGGCGCGGGTGGCGATGCCGCTGATCCGCTTCTTGACCTCCTCGACCCCTTCGACCGCGTCGTCCACCGCATCGGAGCCGACGTTGCCACTGGCCTCGGCCTGGGCCGTCAAGTCGGCCTGGGTGGAGGCGTTGTCGGCGATCTGGGCGGCGGTGCGGGCCAGCTCCTCCATGGCCGCCGTGATCTCGACCACGGAGGCCGCCTGCTCCGAGGATCCGGAGGCCAGCTCGGAGGCGATCTGGTTGACCGAGTTGGCGGCCGAGGCGACCTCGATCGAGCTGTTCTGGATCTGTTGCGCCAGGGCGTTGATCGCATCGGAGGCGTTCGTGAAGGCCTCCTGGAGGGCGGTCGGAAGCTCCTTGGCCCGGGCGCCGCAGGTCACCAGGTCGCCGGCCCGCAGCTCGTCGAGGGCGGCGATCAGGGACCCTTCGATCGCGCGCTCGCCGGCCTCGGCCACCAGCAGGCCTCGGGCACAGCGCCGGTGATCGCGGTAGGTGTAGCCGAAGTAGACCAGCAGGCCGATGACCGCGAGCACCAAGTAGAGGCCGAAGGGCCAGCTCGGCCCCCCGGCGGCGTTGGCCGTCACCAGCAGGAGGAGGCCCACCAACGCCAGGGCGACGGCCACCCCGAGACCTGCCAGGGCCGGGCTCCAGCTTTCAGTCGGACGGTTCTCTGTCGTTTGCATCCGCAGTCTCCGTTATTTCCGCCGCGTCCACCCGCAGGATCGACGGCGGACGGTCCGGGTCGATCACCACCAGGGGCACTTCGTCGTGGACCGCCAGGCCGCCGGCGGGCTCGTTCCAGTACCGGGCCATCACGGCGCCGGCGGGGTGCACTTCCATGCCCTCGACCACCCCGACGACCGCCTCGGCCGCGAGATCCTGTTCCCCCAGGCGAACGCGGTAGCCCCGCCGCAGACGGGTCACCGTCCGCACCGCGGCGTGGGAGATGCCCCACAGGCTCCCCGCGCCGCGCACCAGGAGGAGCCGCTCGAGGCTCATCCCGGGCGCCCCAGGGTGGCCAGGCTGATCACGCGCACGTCGCGCTCGCCGAGGCTCACCTCGCCGCGGACCGCCCCTTCGCCGCCCGCCACCACCGCGTCCGCCGGGATCTCGACGACCTCGATCACCGCGTCCACAGAGAGACCCACGAGCTCGCGGGCCGCCTCCGGTCCGGCCCAACCGATCACGGTGACCGGATAGAGCGGGTTGGGGCCCGGGGCGGCGCCCACCAGGCGGGCGAGATCGAGCACCGGCAGCGGCTCGCCGCCGAACTCGGCCAACCCTTTGAGCTCGGGTGAGGCTCCCACCAGCGGCGTGATCTGGAGCTCTCGAACGATCCGGCGCACCCGGCCCAGCGGCAACGCGCAATGGTCTGCCCCGGCCTCGACCAGCAGAAACCGGTCGGCGACCTCGGGCTCCGGGCTCGAGGCCGGGCCTCCGGAAGGCGGCTGTTTCATGGCGACGTCATCCGTGCGCGCTAGGGACCAGGACTCCGCGGCGAGGATAGGGAATTCGCCGGTGGAGAGCAAGGTGACTCGTGCTTCATCGTGTGCGAATTCGCGATGTCGGGACACTTGCTGTCCCGCTTGAGGCTTTGGACCTACCGAGAGATTGGAGACTCACACCGACAAACACCGGAGGAGAATGCTGATGGTCGCCCAGCGCAGAGTTGTCGTCTGTCTGCTCATCGTTCTGGTCGCCGGCACCGCGCCGGCCTGGTCCCTGGACGGCCACTTCGTCCACGGCGTGGGGGCCCGGAACTCGGCTCTGGGCGGCGCCGGCGCTGGCCTGCCCACCGACGCGCTGTCCGCGCTCGCCTGGAACCCGGCCCTGCTGACCCGGCTCGGGGACTATCAATTCCAGTTCGGGATCGAGCTGCTCAAGGGCTCGCCCGAGGTCGACTCCACGGTCCAGACGCCGTTCGGGCCGATCTCCGGGCGCACCGAGGACGACACCGCCACGCTCCCCATTCCGGAGTTCGGCTGGAGCCACCACGCCAAGGGCTCGCGGGTGGCCTACGGCATGGGGGCCCTGGCCCTGGCCGGCTTCTCGACCGACTATCCCCAGGACCCCGCGAACCCGCTGCTCGCCCCCCAGCCCCGCGGGTTCGGGCGGGTCAACTCGGAGTACCAGTACCTGCGCATCCCCCTCGCCGTCGCCTACCAGGCGACCCCGAAGCTCTCCCTGGGCGCCGCCCTGACCCTGGGCTACGCCCAGCTCAGCGCCGACGCCGCCGCCTTCGC
>CAZIIB010000094.1:0-9112 GCA_964539125.1 uncultured Thermoanaerobaculia bacterium
CGGTTTGACGGAATCCCCCCCGCAACCCCTCGATCCCCTTCCCACCCCGGACCACGCCGCTTCGCGGCGCGGTGCCCGGGGAAGGGGACGCCACCTCCCGACCCGCTGATCGGCTCCGCGGGGCGGAGGATCGAGATGGTGAGGGGGGCGATCCGATCTACCAGCGCCACCTCACCGACGCCGCCCACACCTGCTCGAAGGCGCTGTAGGTGCCGCGCACCGTCGGGGTGAGGAGCTCCTGGCCCACCGCCGACCGGTCGCCGTGGCTCCAGTACGAGTACGACATGTCGAAGGAGATCCAGGGCAGGTTGTAGGAGAACCCGCCTCCGAGCACCGTCGCGTCACCGCGGGGCCACGCCGGCTCCAGGTTCCTGTCGGACACCGGCGAGGGCTCGCGCGCGGCCCCTCCGTAGAGCGTCCAGTGCTCGGTGAGATCCCCCTCGACCCCGAGGCGCACGCTGGTCGTGGGGCTCCAGTCGCGCGCCCGGGTCTGGAGGACGGTGCCCAGCACCGGGCCCTGCTGGCGGGGGTCGATGATCCGCGTCTCGCTCCGCGACCAGGCGTCGTAAGCGACGTCGAGCTCCACGCGCAGCTCCGGGTAGGGCGCGACCCAGAAGCCGGTCCGCACCTCCCAAGGCAACTGGAAGGACTGGTCTACCCGCAAGCCGCTCAGGCCGCCCACGACCGTCGGCGCCAGGCTCGGGTCGGTGATGTCGCGAACCGCGACCTCGTAGTCGTCCCGCGTCGTCAGGTCGGCGCTGTGGCGATAGACCGCGCCCCATCCCCAGACGTTGGTCGCGTACTGGACCCCGGCGTCGAAGCTGAGGGCGTCGACGGTGCCGTTGGCCGTGAGCTTCACTTCGTAGGGCACCACCGGGTGGGTGCCGGGGACCTCCGCCAGCTGGCCGGCGTAGTTCTGCCCCAGGTCGAGCGCGCCGGTGACGTAGCGCAGTCCGCCCCCGACGCTCCAGTGGTCGTCGAGCTCGTAGGCGACCACCGGATGGACCTCCCAGAGCCGGAGCTTGGTCTCGCGGGTGAGGAAGCGCCCCGGGAAGAAGACGGTCTTCCAGTCGACCGAGTACCAGACGGGGGTGTCGATCCCGATGCCCACGGCCCACGGCGACTCGCCACCCGGCAGGTGGTAGGTCAGGTAGAGCGCCGGCGGGAACTGGATGGTGTGGTTCGCCTCGTGTCTGCCGGCGGTGGGGCTCTCGTAGTCGTCGGTGGCGTTCGAGAAGTCGAGGCCGGCTTGGAGCTGGAGACCTGGCAGCCGGACGATGCCCGCCGGGTTGTAGGTGAGCGCCGAGGGGTCGTCGGCGCGGGCGGTCAGGGCGCCGGCCTGTCCTGTTCCCCGGCCGCCGTGCTGCGTGTTGAGCCAGGCGCTGGCGTGGGCCGCCGGCGGAGCGACGAGGAAGACGAGGGCCGCGAGGACGAGGATCGCACGGAAAGCTCGGCGGGTCATGAGTTGTCTCCAGCGGGACGAGATGGGAGTTGTGCCACAGGGTTCAAACGATCGGTGAGCGGTAGGGGCCTCGAGCGAGTCTATCGCGGATCGGGCCCTGCCCGGCCGCGGCCCCGTGACGGGGTAGCATAGAGGCACGATGGCTCGTCCGTTCCACCGGCTCGGCAGTCTCCTGCTCCTCGGCCTCACCGCCTCCGCCCTCGCCGCGGTGACGCCTCCGGCCCGCGCCCAGGGCCCGGTCGCGAAGGCGGTCGAGAGCGCGGCCGGCGGCGACGCGCAGTCGGGCGATCAGGACCGGAAAGAGAAGAAGGACCAGGGCCTTCTCCGCGAGCAACCCCCGGACTCGGCCCTGTTGGGAGACCAGGTGCTCGAGCCGGCGACCTGGCCCCGGATCGGCCGGCAGCTCCTCGACCGCCTGGCCGCCTGGCTGCCGTCCCTGCTCGCGGCGCTGGTCGTGCTGCTGGCCTTCTTCGTCCTCCACCGGGTCGCCGCCGGCATCCTGCGGCGGGTGATGGGGCGCACCCGCTCCGACCCGGCGGCGCAGGCCATCGCCCTGCGCCTGAGCAAGTTCGTGATCCTCGGCCTCGGCCTGGTGATGGCGGCGAGCCAGGTCGGGATCAACGTCGCCTCCCTGCTGGCCGGCGTCGGGATCCTCGGCCTGGCCGTGGGGCTGGCGGCCCAGGACAGCCTGGCGAACCTGGTGGCCGGGCTCACCATCCTCTGGGACCGGCCGTTCCGGATCGGTGACAACGTCACCGTCTCCGGGACCTTCGGCGAGGTCAAGGAGATCGGGCTGCGCACCACCCGGATCCGGACCGTCGATCAGCTCGACGCGATCCTGCCGAACAGGGAGATCATCGACCAGAAGATCGTCAACCACACGCTCAACCCGATGATGCGCCTGGGCATCCCGGTGGGGATCGCCTACGCCGAGGACACCCGCCGCGCCCGGGAGGTTCTCCTGGCGGCGGTCTCGGGTCACGAGCTCCTCCTCGAGACGCCCGAGCCCCAGGTGGTGGTCACCGAGCTCGCCGACTCCGCGGTCAACCTGGAGCTGCGAGTGTGGCTGCGCGATCCCTACGCCGAGCGCCAGGCGATCTGCGCCATCCTCGAGCTGGCGAAGATCTCCCTGGACGAGGCTGGCATCGAGATCCCCTTCCCGCAGCGCACCCTCCACCTCCCGGAAGCGTTGCGCCTGGAGCGCGCGGTCCCCGAGAGAGGGAACGGGGAGGGGCCGCCGGGTGGCGAGGAGCCGGCCTCCCGCCAGCACTGACCCGGCATGACCTGCTAAACTTCCCGCGTCTTCCCGAGGCGTCCAGATGTCTGATCGGATCGGAGTCGAGATGAACGAGACGGCTCTCCCTCCCGCTCGGGATGGATGGGTGTGTCCCGCTTCCGTCGCCCTCTCGGGCGGGGGCGTCCAGGCGCTTCCCCGAACCGGAGTCGAGGAGAAGGAGGCCTACTTCGTGGATCCGAAGGGAGGGGGCGTCTCCTTCCCCCCTCGGGGGTGGAAAGGGGATCGAGGGGATGTGGGGGGGGCCCGACGGACCCCCCGGTTCGGAAACGGCGAGCAGGCGAGCGTAGGCGGGCCCGTCGGACGCGGGTGGGGGAGCGGACCTTCCCGATGGCACGAGCCTCCGTCATGCCGTGTCCCTCTGCTCCGGAGGGCCTCGAGATGATCGTCGAAAAGCGCCATCTGGGCGGGTTCATCCTGTTGAACGTCGAGGGAGTGATCAAGCTCGGCGAGAGCGCCGAGTTCTTCGCCCAGACCCTGGAGCGCGCCCTCTCCGAGGACCAGGGGCACGTGCTCGTCGACTTCTCGAAGATCAACTACATCGACTCGACCGGGATCGGCGAGCTGGTGGGGTACCTGGGACAGTTCCGCGATCGGCGGCGGAAGCTCATTCTGATCAACCCCACGGACCGGATCCGCCGCTTGCTCGAGGTCGCCCGCCTGGCGGAGCTCTTCCCGATCCACGACACCGTCGAAGCCGCAATCGAGGCAGAGCGGTGAGGCCGCGCAACGTAGGGGTCGGCCTAGGCGCCATCGCTCTGCTGGTCGCCGGCGCCTGCGGCGGCCTGCGTCAGAAGGTCACCGGGAAGCGGCCGCCGTTCAGCGAAGTTCGTCCGGCGGTGGCCTTCGAGATGCTCCGGGACAATCCGGGCCTGCCGGTGATCGACCTGCGGAGCGAGCGCGAGTACGCCGGCTCCGCGGGCCACATCAAGGGAGCGCTCTGCGTGCCGCTCGCCGAGCTGCCGGAGCGGCTGGACGCGCTCTCCTCCCTGCTGGGCCGGACCTTCCTGGTGTACTGCGGTGACGACGACTGCGGGCGCAAGGGACTCGAGATCCTGGAGAAGGCCGGGTTCGACGAGGTCGTGCTCATGGACGGTGGCATCGACGGGTGGATCCAGAGGGGATTCGGCACCGTGACCGGCCCGCCGCCTCCCATGCGCTTCGACGACAGATCGGGCAAGGTCAAGGTCGATTAGGGGACCTTCGGAGCCCCACGAAGGTCGGGCCGGAGGCGTACGGTAGGATCCCAGGCAATGCTCCAGCTCCGCTGCCGGATCGACGGCACGCCACGGACTTTCCCGCTGGTCGGGGAGGAGGTCCGGATCGGCCGGGGCCCGGACAACGAGATCCGGCTCGCCGACCCGTCGGTCTCGCGACACCACGCGGTCATCGAGCGCGCCCCGCGGGGCTGGACGATCCGGGACCTGGACAGCACCAACGGCACCCGGCACAACGGCTCCCGCATCCATCAGGCGCCGCTGGCGAGCGGAGACCGGCTGACCATCGGCGCTTTCGAGCTCGACGCCGAGGACGCCACCGAAGGGGGCAGCCGGCTGGGTCCTCCGGCCGGCCGGGCCGATCCGCCGCCCCCGCCCACCCCCCAACTGCCCCGCACCTCGCCGCCCGCTCCCGGGAAGGTGCCCAACGCCAGCATCGTGCGTCCCCTCGACGACTTCTCGGCGGCCTACGGCCTCAAGGCCGGGGCGAGTCCCTCGGAGCCCGAGCCGGCGGAGGAACGGGAAGGAGCGTACGGCAACCGGGTGTTCGGCTTCCTGACCCGCCTCGCCCAGCTCCTGATCACCGCCGAGTCGGTGGACGACGTGCTGCGGCGAGTCCTCGACATCGTCTTCGAGGCGCTGCCGGTGGAGCGCGGCTTCATCCTGCTTCAGAACCCCGACGGCGAGATCGTCTGCGAGCTGGCCCGTTTCGGCGAGCGGGTCGAGGAGCGGCCGGAGGAGGGGGTGCCGGTCTCCCAGACGATCCTCGAAGCGGTGATCGAGGATCGCGTGGCCCTCCTCACGTACGACGCGCTGGCCGACGGCCGCCTCTCGGCGGGCGACTCGATCCGCCTCCACGGCATCCGGGCGGCGATGAGCGCGCCCCTCTGGTCGGGCGAGGGGATCATCGGCGTGATCCAGGTCGACTCCCCGGTCCAGGTGGGCGCCTTCCGCGAGCGCGACCTGGACTTCTTGACCGCCCTCGCGAACTACGCGGCGGTCGCCGTCGAGCGGCTGCGCAACGCCCGCCAGGCCGAGCGCGAGAGGCGGCTGCGCAGCCGCTTCGAGCGCTACCATTCGCCGGCGGTCATCGAAGAGATGATCCGCGAGACCGAGGCGGCGGAGGAGGCGAACTCGGACGACGTCGCCCCGCACCAGCTCCGCCTTACCGAGGCGAGCGTGCTGTTCGCCGACCTGGTGGGGTTCACGGCTTTCGCCGAGCAGGCCACCCCAAGCCAGGTCGCCGAGCTCCTGGAGGGCTTCTTCAACCAAGCGATCGAGGCGGTGTTCTCCGCCGGGGGGACGCTGGACAAGTTCATCGGCGACGCCGTGATGGCGTTCTTCGGCGCACCGATCGCCCAGGGCGACCACGCCCGGCGGGCGGTGGCGGCGGCGGTCAGCCTCCAGCGGTCGTTGCGGCGGTGGAACCGGGAGCGCCGCGGGAGCGGCCTGCCCCAGGTCAGCGCCCGGGTGGCGATCAACAGCGGACCGGTGGTGGTGGGGGACGTGGGGAGTGCGCGGCGCGTCGACTACACGGTGCTCGGCAACACGGTGAACGTGGCCTCCCGCCTGGAGCAGTTCGTGGCCCGCCCGGGAGACATCGTCGTCGGGGAGGCGACCCGCCGCCAGCTCGGCGAGGAGACCGACGTCGACCTGCTGGGCCAGTTCCAGCTCAAGGGGCTCCGTCGGCAGGTTCGTGCCTATCGGATCCGGGTGGATGTGGATGACGAGGAGGAATCGAAGCCGGACTCCACCCCCGAGGACGAGACGGCGGACCGCGCGCGGCGCGACGCGAGCCGGGAGCCCGACCCGGATCGGGACCCGAGCGCGACCCGGGTCGAAGGGTGATCAGAGGGTGCCCGTTGAGCCTCCGGCGCCCCGGCGCGCACCGGCCCCTTCCCCGGTCCTGGTGACCGGCAATCCCAACAAGTTGGAGGAGGCCCGGCGGATCCTGGACTGGCGCCTCGAGACGGTTCGGGTCGACCTTCCCGAGATCCAGTCGCTCGACCTCGCCGAGGTGCTCGCGGCCAAGGGGGAGGAGGCCTGGCGGCGGGTCGGGCGGCCGCTGGTGGTGGAGGAGACCGGCCTCGAGGTCGACGCCATGGGCGGATTTCCCGGCCCCCTCGTGCGCTGGATGCTCGAGACCCTGGGAGCCGAAGGGATCGTTCGTGCCGCCCGGGCCTTCGTGCCCGAGGGCGAGGCGCCGGCGGTGACCGCCCGCTGCTTGCTGCTCTACGTGGACGGCGAGCGGCGGGTCTCGGGGGAGGGAGTCGCCCGGGGCACCCTGGTGCTTCCGCCGCGGGGAGCCGAGGGTTTCGGCTGGGACCCGGTCTTCCTCCCGCAGGGCGGGACCCGGACCTTCGGCGAGCTGCCCGGCGAGGTCAAGGACCGGATCGGCCACCGAGGCCGCGCCTGGCGAGACCTGGCCCGGAAGCTCGGCTAGCGCGGGCCGTACCGCACAACCCAGATCGGACAAGTCTCGCGCAGAGGCGCAGAGGCGCGGCAGAGGCGCGGCTCAGGGCGGCTCAGTAGGGAAGGTCCTTGGCCCGGGAACACTGTTCTCCTGGGTTCCACCCATCGATCGCCCTTCTGCTCTGCGTCTCTGCGCCTCTGCGCGAGGACATCTCTCGTAGAGCTCAACTGCGAGGCACGGAACGGCTGGCCGGCCCCTCCGGCAGGCCCATCTCGCGGGCGAGCCCGTCCACCTGGCGCTCGAGGTCCTCGAGGCTTCCGTCGTTGGAGATCACCCGGTCGGCCGCGCCGCGTCGTCCCGCGCCCTCTCCTTGGGCGGTGAGCCGACGCCGGGCCTCCGCCTCGGCCATGCCCCGCGCGACCGCCCGGCGCAGGCGGACCTCCGGATCGGCTTCCACGGTGACCACGAGATCGAAGTCGGGGGCGTAGCCGGCCTCGACCAGAAGGGTGGCCTCGAGCGCCAGGACGCCGCCCGGCGTCTCGTCGGCGATTCGGGCGAAGCGTCCCCGGACCAGGGGGTGGACGGCGCGCTCCAGGCGAACGCGAGCCTCCGGGTCGGCGAAGACGATCCGAGCGAGGGCGTCGCGGTCGACCGCGCCGCGCTCGTCGAGGACGCCGGAGCCGAAGAGCTCGGCCGCCACTCGCGCTCCCGGCTGGCCCGGCTCGTAGAGCTCGGCGACCAGGCGGTCGGCGTCGATCACCGTCGCCCCGCGCGCGGCGAGCCGCCGCGCGACCGTCGACTTGCCGCTCGCCAGGCCGCCGGTGAGACCGAGGAGGAGGCGGGCCGCCATGCGGAGGCTACTCGCCCAGACCCTGGCGGATCTTCGACGCCCTGAGGGTGTTGACCAGGAGCATGGCGACGGTGAGGGGGCCGACCCCGCCGGGCACCGGGGTGATGGCCGCGGCCTTCTCCCGAACGCGGGTGAAGTCGACGTCGCCGATCAGGGTCGAGCCCCGGCGCTCGAAGACCTCCATGCGCTTCGCGTCGCCCGGGAAGAAGTGCTCCACCGCCGAGCGCTCGGTGAGCCGGTTCATGCCCACGTCGATCACCGTCGCCCCGTGCTGGACCGACTCGGGGCCGATCATGCCCGCCCGGCCGATGGCAGCGATCAGGATGTCCGCCTCGCGACAGACCGCGGGCAGGTCCCGGGTCCGCGAGTGGCAGAGGGTGACCGTGACATTCTCCCGCAGCAGCAGCGCCGCCATCGGCTTGCCGACGATGTTCGAGCGTCCCACGATCACCGCTCGCGCCCCCTCCATGGGCACCTGGTAGCGGCGAAGGAGCTCGACGATTCCCGAAGGGGTGGCCGGCGCGAAGCCGCCCTCGCCCAGCCAGAGACGCCCGACGTTGACCGCGTGGAAGCCGTCGACGTCTTTGTCCGGCGCCACCCGGGAGACCATCTCCCGCTCGGGGAGATGAGAGGGCAGGGGAAGCTGGATCAGGAAGCCGTCGACGGTCTCGTCGGCGTTGAGCTCGTCGATCACCGAGACGAGCTTTTCGGCGGAGGTCGACTCCTCGAGCTGGACGGTGCGGCCCACCATCCCCACCTCCTCGCAGGCCCGGGTCTTGCTGCCCACGTAGACCTTCGACGCCGGGTCCTCGCCCACCAGGACCACCGCCAGGCCGGGGGCGCGGGCGCCGCCCTCGACCATCGCCGCCACCTCGGCGGTCACCTCGCGGCGGATCGCCTCCGCCGTCGCCTTGCCATCCAGAATCTGAGTCATCGCGTGCTGGTTCCTCGGTACAGACAGACCGCTCCCAGGGAGAGGTCTCGGAATGAAACATCGGTGAAGCCGGCGGCCGCCATCCGGGCGAGGAAGGCCTCGCGGCTCGGGAAGTCGGCCACCGACGCGGGAAGATAGCGATACGCGGATCCCCGCGGGGAGAAGAGCATGCCGAGCCAGGGGAGGATACGCCGCGAGTAGAACCGGTGGAAGGGCCGAACCAGCCGATTCCGGGGCACCGCCGCCTCGAGCACCACCAGCCGTCCGCCGGGAGCCAGGGCCCGGGCGAGCTCGGCCAGGGAGCGGTCGAGGTCGGAGACGTTGCGCAGGCCGAAGGAGACGACCGCGCCGGCAAAGGCTCCGGCGGGGAAGGGGAGCTCCAGGGCGTCGGCCGCCATGGGCGCCGGGTGCCCGACGCCGAGGGGGACGAGCTTCTTCCGGGCCAACGCCAGCATGGGGAGCGTGAAGTCCGCCGCCGCCACCCGCCGGCTCTTCCGCCCCCTCAGATAGACCGCGCGGGCCTGGTCGCCCGTGCCGCAGCACAGGTCGAGGACCGCGCCGGGGGGCGCCTGGTCCACGGCCGCCGCCGCGCGGCGCCGCCACCCCTCGTCCAGGAACGCCGAGATCAAGCGGTTCAGCAGGTCGTAGCGCGGCGCTACCCCGGCGAACATGTCGCGAATCGTGCTGCCCCGTTTGTCGAGGTGAGTGGCGGCGCCCGGGCTCATGGCGGGGGGTAGTGTAACCCGCCCCATCCCGTTTCTTCGGCGCCTGTGGTATCCTCCGCCGGTTCGCGGGCGACCCCACACGGGAGCGCCCGTGGTTCCCCCGCCTGGCCCGGCTCGACCCGATCGGGCTCAATCGGTTTCGCCTTGACATCCCTGGGGGCAGTCCCTAAGATCGGAGGTCCTTCGCGCCGCGAAAGGTGGCGTGGTGTGTTCGCAT
>CAZIIB010000095.1:0-9082 GCA_964539125.1 uncultured Thermoanaerobaculia bacterium
CCTTGCGGATGAACACCTGCTCCACGTCGTCGGGCATGCGCAGGCGCGCCCGCTCCACCCGGTCGCGCACCTCCCGGTAAGCCACGTCCATGTCCGTGCCCTGCTTGAAGAGCAGGAAGACGCCGGCCCGGCCGGTGCGCGCAAAGGAGCTCACCAGGTCGAGGCCCCGAACCGTGGAGATCTCCTCCTCCAGCGGGAGGACGATCTTGTCCACCACCTCTTGCGCCGGAGCGTCGCGCCACGGCACGCTGACGAACAGGTGGGGCTCGCTCCAGCCGGAGGGGATGAGCTCGAGCGGGATGAGCCGCGTGGCCACCAGGCCGACCACCACCGCGGTGGCCAGCAGAACGAGGACGGTCACCCGCCGGGTGAGCGAGAAGCGCGGCAGGAGGCGCTCCCAGCGCTCGGAGCGCGGGCTCACGGCTCGACCGTCCTCTCGCGGGCGAAGCCCGGCGCCCCGTCACCCGACCCCGCCGGCGCTTGCCCGGCATCGCCGGCCTCGCCCTCCTCGCTCTCCCGGCCCACCAGCCGCGCCTGGAGCCGGTCGAAGAGGTGGTAGATCACGGGGATCACCACCAGGGTGAGGAGGGTGGAGGTGATCAGGCCGCCGATCACGGCGAGCGCCATGGGCGTGCGGATCTCGGCGCCGTCGCCCACCCCGACCGCCATGGGTAGCAGACCCAGCACCGTGGTGGCCGTGGTCATGAAGATCGGCCGCAGGCGCACCCGGCCGGCGGTGACGATCGCCTCCTCGACCGGGAGGCCCCGGCGGCGGAGCACGTTGACGTAGTCGATCAGGACGATGGCGTTGTTCACCACGATCCCGGCCAGCATGATCATCCCCAGGAAGACCACCACCGAGAGGCTGACCCCGAAGGCGGCGAGGACCAGGCCGGTACCGAAGAAGGCGAGGGGGATGGTGAACATGATGACCAGCGGGTGGATCAGGTTCTCGAATTGCGCCGCCATGATCACGTAGACCAGGAAGATCGAGAGACCCAGGGCGAGCCAGAGGCTCGCGCGGCTCCGCTCCCACTCCTCGTTCTGGCCCGAGATCTGGTAGCGCATGTCGTCCGGCCAGTCGATGGCCGAGCTGAGCCGCCGGTCGATCGCCGCCACCGCCGAGCCCAGGGAACCGGAGGCGATGTTGGCCGCCACCACCGCCACGCGCTGGCCGTCGATCCGCCGCACCTCGCTCGGTCCCTCGCCCAGGGAGACGCGGGAGACCGAGCCCAGGCGGATCGGCCGCGCGGCCCCGGTGTTGACCTCCATCTCTTCGACGTCGCGCACGGTCTCGCGGTCGTCCTGCTCCAGGCGCACCACCACCGGGATCCGGCGGTCCTGGCGGTTGAAGCGCGTGGCCTCGTAGCCCTTCACCTGGTTCCTCACCTGTTCGGCCACCTGGCGAAGCTCGAGTCCGAAGCGGGCCAGCCGCTGCCGGTCGTAGACGATCTGGACTTCGGGTGCACCGCTCCGCAGGGTGGTCTCGACGTCGGCGAGCTCGGGCAGCGAGGCCATCTCGCCGCGCACCCGGGCGGCCATGGTCTTGAGACGCGCCAGGTCGTCCCCCTGGACCTCCACCTCGATCGGGGTCTTCGAGGAGAAGAGCACCGGCCGGGTGACCCTCTCGTCGAGATCGGGCACCTCGGCCAGGCGAGTGCGGATCGCTCCCACCACCTGACGCTCGGTGGCCGGGTCCGAGGATTCGAGGAGCACCTTGAACCGGGCGCTGTGCTCCCCCTCGTCCGAGCGCTGGGTGTTGGCGGCGTCGAAGCCGTAGGTCACGAGGAGCGAGTCGATGTGCCCCACCTCGCGGCGGATCGCCTCGGCCACCGGCTCGAGGGTCGCCCGGGTTGCCTCGACCGGCGTGCCGACCGGCAGGGCGAGCTCGAAGGTGACCTCGCCCTGGTGGACCTCGGGGAGGAGCTCGGTGCCCAGGCCGGCGAACAGGTAGACGGTCCATGCCAGGATCGCCACCGTCCCCAGCACCACCCAGCCGGCGTGGGCGAGGGCCCCGCGGGCGAAGCGCGGGTAGGCCTCCTGGACGGCGGACATGGCCCGCTCGGCGCCGCGCAGCACCGGGCGGAGCAGGCGGCCGAGGCCGCGGGCCGACGGCCGGCCAGCCAGGACCCAGAGCCAGGTGACCCCCATCACCAGGAGGAGCAGGAGCTTGCCCACGAATTCGAGGACCAGCCCGATGATCAGCCGGACTAGAACGAAGGGAGCGATCAGGATCTTCGCCCACAGGTGCTCGCGCCCGAGGTCGCGCCGCGCCACGTCCAGGCTCCGGAAGCGCCGGAGCTCCACCCCTCCTCCCCGCGCCAGCCGAGCCAGGTCGACCCCGCGGCGGCTCGCCAGCATGGGGATCAGGAAGAGGGCGACGACCAGCGAGGCCAGGAGCGAGATCACCACCGCCAGCCCCAGGTCGCCGAAGGCCTGGCCGGCGATTCCCTCGACGAAGACCATGGGGAAGAAGACGGCGATGGTGGTGAGCGTCGAGGCGGTGACCGCGCCGCGCACCTCACCCGTGCCCCGCACCGCCGCGGCCCCCACGTCGTCGCCCTCCTCACGACATCGGAAGATCGACTCGAGGACCACGATCGAGGAGTCCACCAGCATCCCGATGCCCAGGGCAAGCCCACCCAGGGACATGATGTTGAGCGACACTCCCAGCAGATGGAGCGGCGCGAAGGTGACCGCCAGCGAGACCGGGATCGCCAGGGCGATGATCACCGTCGAGCGGACGTTGGCGAGGAACAGGAAGAGCACCGCCACCGCCAGCAAGCCGCCGAAGATCGCCGCCGACTTGACGTCGGCGATCGAGCCGCGAATGAAGATCGAGCGGTCCGCCACCACCCCCAGGCGCACGCCTTCCTGGTCGAAGAGCGCCTGCGCCAGGCCCGCCTTCTCGCCAGCCTTCCCCGCCTTGCGGGCCTCGGCTAATCCATCGGCCTGGGTCGCCGCCCCGCCCTCGCCCGTCTTCCGGATCGTGCCGAGGGCCGCCTTCACCCGGTCGGCCAGGGCCACGATGTTGGCGTCCGCCTCCTTGTAGATGTCGACCTGGACGCTCTCGTGGCCGTCGGTCTCGGTGACGATCTCCCGGTCCTTGTTCGAGCGCACGACCCGCCCGAGGTCGCGCACCCGCAAGTCCCGGCCCCCCTCGGAGGAGACGATCGTGTCGGCGATCTGGGGCAGGTTCTGGTACTCGTTCAGGGTGCGCACCATGTACTCGGTCGCCCCCTCCTCGATGGTGCCGCCGGCGACGTTGACATTCTCTTGGCGCAGGCGGTCGATCACCGCGCCGATGGAGATGCCGGTGGCGCGGAGCTTCGCCTCGTCCAGGAGGACGTGGACCTCCTCCTCGAGGCCGCCCCGCACCCGCACCGCCGCCACCCCCTTGATCGGCTCCAGGGCGCGGCGTACCTGGAGCTCGGCGATCCGGCGCAGGCGCCTCAAGCCCTCGTCACCCGCGAAGCGGTCCCCCGGCCCGCTTCCCGCCGAGGCGAGGGAGAGCTCCATCACCGGATCGAGGGACGGATCGTAATGGAGGATCAGGGGCTTTTCCGCCTCGTCCGGCAGGAGCACCAGGTCGAGCCGCTCGAGAGTGTCCTGGGTGGCCTGGGAGACGTCGGTGTCCCAGGCGAGCTCGAGCACGACGTCCGAGAGGCCGGCGCGGCTGATCGAGGAGATCCGGCGCAGGCCGCCGATCACCCCCAGGGCCTCCTCGACGGGCCGAGAGACGTCGTTCTCCACCTCTTCGGGGGCGGCGCCCGGGTACTGGGTGCGGACCGTGATCGTGGGGTAGGTGAGCTCCGGCATCAGGGTCACCGGCAGCCGGGCGCACGAGAAGACGCCGAAGACCACCGCCGCCAGGAAGACCATGAACACACCCACCGGCCGGCGGGTGGCGAAGGAGCCCGCGGAGCCCGAGGCCGGGCGCCCGTCGCTCACCGGGACGGCTCCGGGCCCGGCGCCCGGTCCGAGCTCTGCTCCGGGCTCTCGTCCGACGCGGGCGCCGCCTGGGCCGTCGCCTCGGACGGCCGGTCGAGCACCCGCACCCGGGCGCCGTCCTTCAGGCCCGCCTGCCCGGAGACCACCAGACGGTCGCCGGCGGCCAGGGCGTCACCGGCAGGCTCCACGTGCTCCTTGTCCTCGAGGGCCGGCTCGAGGAGGATCCGCTCGACGGTCGGGCCGCCCCCCTCGCTGCCTTCCGGCGCTTCGGCGAGGCGGTAGACGAAGACCTCGTCCTGGTCGTAGACCAGCGCCCGCTTGGGCACCAGGAGCGCCTCGGGGTGGACCTCGGTCACCAGGGACACGTCCACGTAGAGGCCGGGCCGCAGGCCCCGCCACTCCGGGATGCCCACCGTCACCTTGACGGTGCCGCTCTTGGGGTCGACCACCGGCGAGAGACGCCGGATGACGCCGCGATAGAGGGCACCGCTCAGGCCGGGGGCGGTGAGCCGGGCCGGCAGGCCGTCGTGGAGCTTGGGGAGCTCCTTCTCCGGCACGTAGACCCGGGCCACCAGGGTGTCGAAATCGACCACGTCGAAGAGGTGCTGGTTCACCGTCACCGTGTCGCCGAGGGCGACGAGGCGGTGGGTCACGGTGCCGGCGATCGGCGAGCGCACCACGGTGTAGGAGAGCTGGCGCTCGGCCTCCTCCTTGGCGAGGCGGAGCTGGTCGAGCTCGTAGGTGGCGTCGTTGAAGGTCTGCTCGGGGATGAGCTGGTCCGCCCACAGGCGCTTCTGGCGGTCGTACTCGCGCTGGGCCTTGGCGAGCTGGCTCTCGACCTTGGCGAGCTGGGTCTGCTGCTCGGCGTCCTGGAGCCTCACGAGCACCTGGCCCTTGCTCACCCGGTCGCCCTCCTCGACCTTGAGCTCGGTCACCTGGCGGGCCGCCTGAGCGTAGACCCCCACCGCCTGCTCGGCCTCGAGGTTGGCCGAGAAGCGGAGGACCTCCTCGATCGGCCCGCGCCCGAGAGCCGCCACCTCCACCGGCACCGCCTCGTCGGCCTTGGCGGCGGGGTCGTCAGCCTTCGGCGGGTCCGGCTTGTCGCTCGCCTGGCCGTCCTTCGCGGCGCAGCCGGCGAGGCCGAGCCCGGAGAGGGCGACGAGGAGGGCGGTGGCGGCGTAGATACGGAAGGGCTGAGCTTTCACCTCGGGATCTCCTCGACAGCGGCCGGAGGGCGGGCCGGACGTCGGGCGGGGGCCTGGCAGCCTCGATGGAGGGCCGGACAGACGCCTCGCCCCAAAGACTACGAACGGCGCCCGGGAGTTATTACGGTCGCGAGGAGGAGAAGTTTGGACGGTGGGAGGGCAACGGACACCGCGCGGCACCGGGGCCTCAGTGGCCCCCCCGGGTATAGAAGTAGGTGGCGGCGCTTCCCGCCAATCCGGAGACCACCGGGAGCCAGACGTCGAAGACCTTCTGAAGAGCCGCCACCGTCGTCGTCTCCTTCGGGTCGATCAACCAGGCGAGGCTGACGTAATGAAGGAGAAACGTCGCCGCCAGAAGACCGATGATCACGTAGGTCAGGAGCTGTCGGGTACCACTGTCAGCCTCGCGGGTCGGCGGTCTCGTAGCGCCCTGGACGGCTCCTCCCTCTTCAAGCTCTTCACTGCCCTCGCCCACCTAATCGCCACAGGACGAGCCAGGGGTCATCGCGCCACTCGCCGGAGACCAGGGCTGAGAAGCACTCGCTCTCGACCCGTTTCCGGATTTCGCACCACGACCTCGGTATATCCGTGCTCGACTTCCTCTTGGAGCGCGTTGAAGGTCCCCAGAGAGTCTCGAACAGCTTCGGCCAGCGTTACGTACTTGCCGAGATTCTGGGTTTCGCGTAGCGTCTCGAGGCTCTCATCGTCGAACGTAAAGGCAATCCTTTTGCTCATCTGTTCTTCTCCCTTTCCTGGATCCGCAACGGCTCTTCGTGTGAACGGGACCGTTCCGGGAGTGATGCCGACATGGCATCACTCCCGACACACGAATGATACCACACTGGGTGCGAAGCTGGCATGTCTACGACCCAGCGGCTGGGCCCTGTCCTCTCACCCGCGGAAGCCTCGACCACCTGAACGTCAGTAGCCCGCTGCCCGGGCTGCTCGGCCTTCTGTCCCACCGCATCCTCAGCACGCTGCGGGTTCGAAGGCGTCGCCCGGTTGTGCTTCTTCGCTACTTCGTCATCTTCGCAGAGCACGTGCCGGCCGCGGGCTCCGTACACCCGGGTACGCAGCCCATTACCGCTCGCCGCCCGGCGGCGCAGAGGCCGTGAGAGCCCGCGCTTCCGGAGGCGAGCCCATCCATTGAAAGGAGCCGATGAGCATGGCCGAAACGCGGAAGCCCGCAACCCGACGCCCCCGAGAGAACGAACCGGCGATACCCCCGCGGAAGATCACCGAGCGCCTGAAGGCCGAGCGGATCCAGGGCGCGGCCGAGACCGCCCGGATCGACGAACGCCTCAAGGCGGAACGGATCCAAGGCAAGCTCGAGGCCGAGCGGATCCAGGGCCTCCTCGCCGAGCTGCCGGGCTGGCGCCTGGCCGAGGACGGCTCCGCCCTCGAGCGCACCCACCGCTTCCCGTCGGCCCGCGCGGCGGCGGCCTTCGTCAACCTGGCCACCGAGGTCGGCGAGGCCGGCGACTACCTCCCCGAGCTCGACCTGCGCCGGCGCGAGGTCACTCTCCGCGTCGCCGCCGACCCCGCCCCCGGCCTCACCCAGCGGGACTTCGACCTGGCAAGGCGGTTCACCCTCTGAGCAAACGTCGGACCGAGAGCGAGCCTCCCGACCGGAGCGGCCCTCCGCAGTGGGCCGCTCCGGTCTGCTTCTATATGGCCTTCGCCGTGGGCCATAAGTCCAGTTCGAGTTTGACATGCACGTGCATGCATACTAGGATTGACCTATGCGAACGACCATTGAGCTGGACGACACCCAGCGCGGCCGCTTGCTGGATCTGGCGGCTCGACGGGGCGAGAAGGGCTTCTCTTCGATCGTGCAGGAAGCTCTCGAGCAGTACTTCGCCAACGAAGATCGGCGACAGGAGACGGTGGATCGTGCCTTGAGCGCACTGGGATCTCTGTCGGACGAGGAGGCCGACCGGCTGGAGGACGAGGTGCGTGCCCTGCGGCGGAGCTGGCGATGATCGTCGTCGACAGTGACGTCCTGATCGACTCCCTTCGCGGCCGGGAACCGTCTCGCACGAAAGTCACAGACGGCCTTCGGGAGGGTGCGCTTGCGACCACGACGGTCAACGCCTTCGAGCTGCGCTCTGGAGCCCGGAGCGCCAAGCAGGAGGAGAGCATCGAGAGCCTGCTCGCTCCGCTTCGAGTCCTCCCCTTCGACCAGGCCGCCTCCCTCGCCGCCACAAGCGCCCGGCGAGAGCTCGAGAGCCGGGGCGAGACGATCGGCATGGGGGACTACCTGATCGCCGGTGTCTGCCTCAGCCGGGCCCTGCCGTTGCTCACCCGCAACCGCGCCCACTTCGAGCGCATCCCCGGCCTCCTCCTCCTCGACCTCTGAGGCCCGGGTCTACGGAGAGGGCAGGCAACTCCTTTCATCCGCCCCGAAGCCGTTTCACCAATGGGAACCGTCCTTGGGGAGGCGGACTCTGGCGAGGAGACAGCTCTGGGCTGTTCGGCGGGGCGACCAACCCGGGCCGCGGCGGACTGTCCAGCCCGGGTTCCACCACCAAGGATGGCCGCGGGCTGTGCCGGGGAGAGGGTGGTGGGGTGCGCGCCGAGGACGAGGGTGGGGTGTGCGCCGGGGATGGCAGTGGGCTGTGCGCCGGAGACGGCACCGCGGGGAGCAGTCCTGCTGACGGCGGCGGCGCTCCATCGTCGGAATCCGACCCGGATGAGTCTGAAAGGTGAAGAGGCGGCGGAGCACCTGAATTGATCGACGGGTGGCCGGAGCTGGGAGCTACCGTACTGTAGCCCGGCCCACCGCAGAGCCCGTCGCCCAGCCGATGTTCTCGGTCACCCCGCGCCGGAGGCGTGTCGTACGGTGGGGTCGTGGCGTCTCGATCGAACGGGTCGTCGCGGGAGGTCATCCTTCAGACATAGATGACCCGCCCGGCGAGCTCGCTGGCTCCTGCTTGCCTCAAGTGCGTTACGAGACGGGGGAGAGCCTCCCCCACGGGCAGCTTTTGAGGTACCAGGATGACCCCCGGCATGGCCTCACCCTGCCGGAGCCGTCGATGGGCCGCCGCAGGCATCGTTGCGGCGTCGTGGGTAACGACCACGTGTTCTGTTTGCGCAGCCCAGGCGAGGATCTCTGGGTCCTCGGATGCGCCGAGCCCGAAATCACGGATGCTGACGATTACCACCGTGTCGAGCCGAGCGCGCAGACCTTTGGCGATGTGCTCGTTGAAGTCGTTGTCGGTGGCGAGCCGGATCAGCGCCCGGTTTTCGGAGGGGAAACGGCTGGACCTTCGGCGGTCAGGCGGCGATAGGCTTCGGGAAACTCGCGCCGGATCCGCTGCTCGACCGCGCTCGCTTCCCTGCGCCGGTTCTGGAGGTACTGCTCGACCTCCTGGCGATGTCGCAGGTAGTACGCGATCGAGGCGTGGAGATCCGGAAGGCTGAGGTCCGGAAAGGCTTCGGCCAGCTCCGGAATCGACGCTCCGGAATCGTAGACGGCGACGATCGAGTCCAGAGAGACACGGGTGCCGGCGATCCGGATGACGCCGGACGTGTCGCGCGCCAGGGGAAGCGGGTCGGCTTGGAGTGGCTGAGTCATCGCGTAGAATTGTAGCAGTCCGGGGCGGAGGTCGCATGACTTCGGTCGCAATCTGAAAGGGACCGGAACCGCCGGAGGGCGAGGAGCAGAGCTTCCCGCGCCCTCCGGCTGCCGGCTTGTGGAGCTACGTCCGCTCCAGCCGTCGCGCGAGGGCGCGGCCCAGGACCGGGATCTCCTCCCGGCCCGCCGCCTCCACGGCCAGGGCGAACGACTCCGGCCGGGCGACGAGCGTGCGGATCACGTGCAGGTGCTCGACGATCCGCGGCTCGTGCCGGGCCAGGTGGCCCACGCAGCGCCCGCCGTCGTGCACCGGCACGCCCAGGCGCTTCGCCTTCTCGCCGATCGCGAG
>CAZIIB010000096.1:0-9037 GCA_964539125.1 uncultured Thermoanaerobaculia bacterium
GGCTCACGTGGGACATGGGCTGGATGCACGACACCCTCCAGTACTTCGCCCACGAGCCGATCCACCGCAAGTACCACCTCGGCGAGCTGACCTTCCGGATGGTCTACGCCTTCACCGAGAACTTCTGCCTGCCCCTGTCCCACGACGAGGTGGTCCACGGCAAGGGGTCACTGCTCAACAAGATGCCGGGCCCGGACTGGGAGAAGTTCGCCAACCTGCGCCTGCTCTACGGCTACATGACCGCCCAGCCGGGCTAGAAGCTGCTCTTCATGGGCGAGGAGCTCGCCCCGTGGCGCGAGTGGTCGCACGAGACGAGCCTGGACTGGAACCTGCTCGAGGGCGGCCCCGGGGGCGGCCCGACCCCTCACGAGGGGATGCGCCGCCTGGTGGCGGATCTCAACCGCCTCTACCGCGGCGAGCCGGCGCTCCACGAGATCGACCTCGAGCCCGAGGGGTTCGAGTGGATCGAGGCCTCGGACTCCGAGGCGAGCGTCCTCGCCTTCCTGCGCAAGGGCCGCTCGACCGGCGACCTCGTCGTCTGCGCCTTCAACTTCACGCCGGTCGTGCGCCACAACTACCGCCTGGGGGTGCCCCGCGGGGGCGTCTGGCAGGAGCTGCTCAACACCGACGCCGAGCACTACTGGGGGAGCGGCCAGGGGAACCTGGGCGAAGTCGAGGCCTCGCCGGTGGGCGCCCACGGCAGGAGCCTCAGCCTCAACCTCCCCCTGGCGCCCCTGGCCGCGGTGTTCCTCAAGAGCCCGGATCCCCAGAACGGGTAACTCCAAGCTCTGGAGCGCGAGAGGGATCAGAGGGTGAGGGGGGCGACCCGGTCAACCGTGGGAGGGGGCCGAGGGGATCCGCGGGATCAGCCGCGCGCCAGCTCGGCGAGGAGCGCCTCCAGCGCCGCGCGCTCGCGCTCCGGGTCGGCGAGGCCGGCGAGGCGGCGGCAGCGCTCCGTCAGGTCGGCGAGGAATGCCGGGTCGGCCTCGGCCCGGGTGAGGAGCGCCGCCAGCGCCTCCGCGTCCCCCACCGGGAAATAGCCCGGGTAATCCTCCCCCAGCATCCCCACCGAGCCCGGGATGCGGGTGGAGACCACCGGCACGCCGGCGGCCAGGGCCTCGGAGACGACGTTGGCGCCCCCCTCCATGCGCGAGGTGACGAGGAGCAGGCGGCTCCCGGCGAGAAGCTCCAGGGCCTCCGGCCGGGGCAGGGGCCCGAGCCAGCGGTAGCGGGAGCCGTCCGCCTCCGAGCGGCGCCGGGCCTCCGCCGCCAGCTCGTCGTCCAGGCTCCCTCCGGCGTGGACGATCTCGATCCGTGAGCCGGGGGGAAGGAGCTCGGCGGCGCGGGCGGCGAGGAGCGGGTCCTTGACCGGCCGCAGATGGGCGAGGAGGGCCACCTGGAAGGCGTCCTCCCGCGGCGCGCGGCGAGGAGCGGCCTCCGACGACTGGTGGATCACCCGGACCTTCGCCCGGAGCGCCTCCGGCAGCTCGTCGCCCGCCTTCGGCTGCAAGGCCACCAGCCGGTCCGCCAGCTCCAGGGACCGCCGCGCCTCGGGCGAGGTCCCCAGGTCGCCGTAGAGGTCGGTGCCGGTGAGGACGACGACCAGCGGGCCCCGCGGCCGCTCGCGGCGGTAGCGCTCGATCGAGGGGAAGCTCCGGCGGGCGTGGAGGGCCATCAGGACGTCGCACGGCTCGCCCCGCCAGGCCTCCTCCACCGTCACCTGGTGACCGGCGTCCTCCAGCAACCGGCGCCAGCGCTCGGCGGTGACCCGGTTGCCCGCCAGGGAGCCCTCGGCGGCCGGGGTCACGATGGCGACCTTCATCCGGTCAGTCCAGCGCGCAGGTGCGGAAGCCGGCCCAGACGTCCCGTCGGTCGGGGGTGTAGTAGTTGCGCCAGGTGGTGCGGAGCATGCGGCCGCGGGTTGGCCAGGCGCCGCCGCGGAGCACCATGTGATCCCCGAACCAGGGCGCCGAGTAGTCCCGGTACATGTCGGGGGTGAAGCCCGGGTAGGGCCCGAAGGTGCTCGCGGTCCACTCCCAGACGTTGCCCAGCATCTGGCGGCAACCGCAGGCGCTGTCGCCGTCGGCGAGGGCCGCCACGTCGACGCAGCCCATGCGGAGGGCGTCGAGGTTCGCCTCCCCGGGCCCTGGGGGCTCCTCCCCCCAGCGGGCCGACGGGCTCCACGGGAAGGTCCGCTTCGCCCCCTTCGCCGTGGCCGCCGACGCCGCCGCCTCCCACTCCGCCTCGGTGGGGAGCCGCCGGCCGGCCCAGCGACAGTACGCCTCGGCCTCGTGCCAGGAGACCTGGATCACCGGCCGGTGGAGCTCGAGCGCCACCCAGCGGTCGAAGTCCCGGCGCAGCCAGCCTTCGTCCTCCCGCCGCCAGTAGACCGGGTGCTCGGCCCCGATCCCCTGGCGCCAGTGCCACCCCTCGGCGCTCCAGAGCTCCTCGCGGCGGTAGCCGCCGGCGGCGACGAAGGCGGCCATCTCTTCCTGGGTCACCGGCGCCCGGGCGATCCGGAAAGGCTCGATCTCCACGGGATGGGCCCACTTCTCGTTGTCGAAGGCGAACGGTGCGTCCGGGTCCGCTCCCAGGTGGAAGGTGCCTCCCGGCACCTCCACGTCCCCCGGCAGGGGGCCGGCCCCGATCGCTTCGGGTCCTGACGCGGGCCGAGCCTCGGCCGGCTCGCCCGGGCCACCCGCGTCGCGCAGATCGGGCGCCGGATAGGCGAGGGTCTGGCGGGCGTAGAGGAACGCCTCGCCGTGCATGTCCTCGTGGAAGGTGGTGTAAGCCGCCCGGTAGACGAGGGCGTCGGGGGCCGAAGGGTCCTCCAGGGCCTCGATCAGGCGCTCCTTGACCGACCAGAGGTAGAGGTAGGTCTCCTCCCGGGTGGGCAGGGGCAGGTCCCAGCGGGTGTCGTGGGGAACGGCGGAGGAGTCGTAGAGGGCGTCGCCGTCGGCCCGTACCGGCTCGCGCCCCAGAAGGTCGCGGAGCGTCCAGCGCTCCTGGAACCAGGCGACGTGGCCGATCTCCCAGAGCAGCGGGTTGACGATCGAGAGCCGCGGGCCGAGCATCTGCTCCCCGGTGAGATCCTCCACCAGGGCGAGGGTGCGGTGCCGGGCGTCCTCGATCCAGACGGCGAGGCGCTCCGGCGAGATCGGCGGCGGCGGCTCGGCGCTTCGGGGATTCATTGGAGACCATTCTACTCAGCCGACCGAGCCGGCGTGACGTTTCTCGGGCCCGCCGGCTGCAGCGCGGTAGACTGAAGAGGATGCAGCCGATTCGAGACCCCGAGGTCCTCAAGCGCATGGAGCTCGCCTTCGACCTGTACGAGGCGGCGGAGGAGATCATGCGACAGAACCTCCGCCGCCGGAATCCCGGAGCTTCCGAGGAGGAGATAGAAGAGGGCATCCGGGAGTGGCTGCGTCGTCGGCCGGGCGCGGAGCTCGGTGATGCCGAGGGCCGTCCCGGCCACCGCTTCGAGGACACGGAGTGCAGCGCCTCCGCCAAGCGCTGATCCGGCTGCGAACCGATCTCCTCGCGTCGGGAGCCGAGTGGGCCGTGATCGGCGGCCTCGCCGTATCCGCCCGCGCCGAGCCCCGAACGACCCGCGATCTCGACGTGGCGGTCTCCGTCTCCGGCGACGTCGAAGCGGAGGGAATCGTCCGCTTCTTCCTGAACCGCGGCTACCAGGTCGAGACTCAGCTCGAGCAGGAGGCCACCGGGCGCCTGGCGACCATGCGCTTCCGCGTGCCGGGCGAGGAGGGCGGCGGCGTGGTGGCGGACCTGCTGTTCGCATCCTCCGGAATCGAGCCGGAGGTCGTGGCGGCGGCCGAGATGCTGGAAGTCATGCCCGACCTCTTCCTGCCGGTGGCTCGCACCGGGCACCTGCTCGCCCTCAAGGTCCTCGCCCTCGACCTGGAGCACCCCGAGCGCCGTCCCCAAGATCTGGGCGACATCCGCGAGCTCCTGCGAGTCGCGACCGTCGAGGAGATCCACCGGGCGCGCCGCGCGCTGGATCTGATCGCCCGGCGCGGTTTCGCCCGGAAGCGCGACGACTGGCCCCGGGATCTGCGGGCGGAGCTCGAGGATCTCCTACGGAGCTCCGGACGGACAGGAGATGGGAGCCGATGAGCTCTGCCGGAGCCCGCGAGCGCGATCCGTATTTCCGGAAGATCATGGAAGGGCTGGCCGGCCACATCGATCATCAGGCGTTCGAGGAGTGTGCGCAGGATCTGCTCAGGGACGCGATCCCTTCCCTCGTCGGTGTCCATGGAGGATCGGACGCAGGTATGGACGGAGCCATCGCCGACGGCGAGGGCGAGCCGTATGCCCTGATCGTGACCACCCAAAAGAACGTCATCGGCAACCTCACCCGCAGCCTTCGCTCCCGACTTGCCGCTCGCGACACCCGGAGGAGAGCTGTGCTCGCCACCTCCGAGGCCCTCACTCCAAGGCGGCGGCGCCATCTCAAGGAACGGGCTCGCGAGCTGGGGTTCGTCCTCCTCCAGACCTACGATCGCCGGAACATCGCCTCCCGCCTCTATCGGGACAGCCGATGGACCAGGACGCTTCTAGGCATCACGGGGGAACCGCCAGCACTCTCCACGTTTCCCAGGACACGTCGGCCTCTCATCGAGGTCGAGCCCGTCGGGAGGGACGAGGATCTCGTCTGGCTGCGCGAGACGGCGGGCGACCGGGTACTGGTGGGCGAGCCGGGTTCCGGCAAGACCTTCCTCCTCCGCCAGCTGGTACTCGATGGGAAGGCGCTGTTCCTCGCCACCGAGGACGGGGCTCGATTCGCAGAGGCTTGGCGCGAACAGCGACCTGAGATCGTCCTCGTCGATGATGCTCACGTAAGACCCCAGCGTCTTGATCGCCTCCGCCAGATCCGCCACGACATCCAGGCCGAGGGCGCTTTCACCATTCTCGCCACCTCGTGGACGGGCGCCTGGAACGAAGTCGCTGAAGCACTCGGAGGGGTCCCCGACGAAAGAGTCCGCCATCTCGAGCTCCTGACGCCCTCGGAGATCCTCGAGGTGTTGCACCGCATCGGCCTGGAGGAGTCGGACGACAGCTCATATCTCGCGGAGCTGGTGAACCAGGCGGACCACCGGCCCGGGCTGGCGGTGACGTTGGGAAGCCTCTGGCTGGGTGGCGCCTACCACGCGGTTCTCACCGGCCAGGCGCTGCTGCGGTCCCTGGTTCCAGCGCTGCGCAGGTGGCTGGACCAAGACCCCACGCAGCTCCTGGCTGCCTTTGCGCTGGGTGGCGACCGCGGTATGGGTCTCAAGGCGGTCGCCGACTTCTTGGGCTCACCCATCGGCGAAATCTGGGAAGCGACTGCCCGGATCGGCGCAAGCGGCGTTCTCTCGGAACAAGGGAAGGATGCCGCGGGAGAACCTGTGCTCGCGGTCAATCCGAGGACGTTCCGGGCGGCTCTGCTCCACGAGGTCTTCTTCAGTGCCGGCGGACGGCCCTGGCGCCAACTCCTCCGCCAAGCCCCCAGCCTCTCCAGCGCGATCGACACCCTCATCTTGGCTGCCAACCGCGAGGTCCCGGTACCCAGACATGACCTGCAGGAGCTCTTGCTAGAGGCCAGCTCTCCGAACTGCTTGCGGGGATTCGCCTCTCTCGGAGAAGCAGAGGGCACCTGGGTGCTCGAGAACTACCGCGGGCCGGCCTCAGATGTAGCAGAACAGACCCTCGAGACCGCCCCGGAGGCTACGATCCGGTTGCTCTTGGATGAGGCCGAGGCCAAGGCCGGCGCCCGCGGTTCTCAGGCTCTTGAACCTCTAGGTCTGCTTCGAGCCTGGATCGAGGAGGTACCGACTCCACCGGCAGGTCTCACCGAGTTGCTGGCCCGCCGCCGGCATCTTGTGAAGACGGCACTGGAGCGCCTACGGGACGGCGGGAACGCTGTCGTTGCGCTTCGCGCCGCCTTCATGGCTCTCGCACCCCGCTTGGAGAGCACCCGTATGAGCGCGGCGGGTGGGGCCGTCGTCCTTCGTCAAGGGAGTCTCCCTGGCTCGGCTGTGCCCGAGATGCTCAGACTCTGGGAACGCGTCCGGGTAGCGATTCCGGCTCTGGACCTCGAGATCTGGAACGATCTCGAGAATGCCCTCCACTGGTGGCTCTATCCCAACCTGCCCCGCGCGGACCTCGGGGAGGACGAGTTGGAGCCGTTCCGTCGGATGGCCGGGCAAGTCCTGAGGGACCTGGTTCCCTTCGCCGAGGGCCACCCCGGCTTGACAGCGGCTCTACTGGAGCGTGCCCGAGATATCGGCGTCGACCTGGAGCTCGAAGTAGATCCAGACTTCGAAACGCTCTATCCCAGCTTTCCTCCAGTCTCAGGTCCGGACGGGCTCCGCTCCGTCCACGAGGCGCGGCGAACGGCTGAGAAGACTGCCCGGTCCCTGGCAAGAAACTGGGCAGATCGGCCGCCGCGGGATGTTGTTGAGGACCTGGCCCGATACGCCGAAGAGGCGAGGTGGATCCGCAGCTCTTTGGGAACCAGGCCCGAGTTCGAGGACGCTCTTGTCAAGGCGGTCGAAGCACCGGAGCAGTGGCTGAATGTCCTCTTGGAGGAAGGTGGACTATCGACGCTGGCGGGTCATCTCCTGTATCGAGTGGTTGGAGAGCAACGCCCCGGCTGGAAGCCACTCTTGGAGCGCTGTCTCAGTGCTCGTCAGTACTCCTGGGCGGCTTCGCGCCGGGTCCTCGAGCTACCCGACCCACCAGAGGCACTGCTCGAGTCGGCCATCGCAGTCACAGAGCCTCAGATCGTGGAGGCTGCGTGTCTCCAAGGAAGGGTCTCCGTGGCGACCTTGGCTCGGCTTCTGGCCGGCACAGACCCCCGGATTGCGGTTGCGGCGGCTGCTGGCGAGTGGCTCTCGGAGCCGCGCCAGACGGTCCGTTCAGAAGTCAGAGAGCAGTGGCGAGCCGTGGTCTTGAGCATCCGAGAGAGCGAGCTTGGTGACTGGCCCGAGGGTGAGTTCTGGCTCAAGGAAATGCTCTCGAACGACGGAGATCTCGCTTTCGATTGGCTCCGCTCACAATTCGCGCAGGGCGTGGGGGGGCACGCTCTCCTGGTCCAATCAAACGGCGTCATTGCCACGGCGGTCCGTGCTCTCGATGAAACCCAGCGGGCCGGGTTCCTCCAAGAGATGGCACCAGATGCCCTGTCGGAGTCTCTTGTATCAACTCTTGTGGGTGACTCGGTGGAGGTGTATCGGAAGCTTCTCGGCCGTTCCGAGCTGTGGGCGTATCATCTGGCGCCTCTCGCCGGCAGACCGCCAGACAGCACCTGGAGCCCTTTGGCCGAGCTCGCCCTCGACGCCGGACATGACCCTCGAGACGTCGCGGCCGAGTCGCTCCCCTCGGTCCGAGTCTTCAGGCCAGGCATGGACCGGTGCTCGAAGCTCGAGGCCGCGTTCCGGCGACTTTCGAGGTCGAAGGATCCGAAGCTCCGAGAGGTCGCTCGTCACGGCATCGGACTGGTTGAGGAGTGGATGGAGCGAGAAAAAGCCGGAGGTCGTCGATCAGAGATCATGGTCCGCCGCTGACGCAACTGTCTCGTCGGGCTCAGTTCGCGACCACAGCTCGATGCCACCGACCCCGGACAGGCGGGCACCGATTCCATAGAGTCAAGGGATGGACCGCGAAGCGCGTGAACCAACCCGCCCCCTGGGCGCCGTGCCCCTGGGTGACGGCCGGACCTCGTTTTGCGTCTGGGCGCCGTACGCCACGGCGGTGGAGGTAGTGATCGTCGCGGGGGCGGACGCGGACGACCAGGTCCGGGCGGTTCCCATGGCGCCCGAGGAGCGGGGGTACTTCGCCGTAGTGGTCGAGGGCGCAGGCCCGGGCACGCGCTACCGCTATCGCCTCGATCCGGCGGAAGGTGCGGAGGCGCTCGCCGACCCGGCCTCGCGCTGGCAGCCGGAGGGGGTCTTCGGCCCCTCGGCCGTGCCGCCCCTCCATCTCTTCCTCCCCACTCACCGCGGGGCGGGGGCGACCCGACGAGAGGTCTACTACGAGCTCCACGTCGGCACCTTCACCCCCGAAGGCACCTTCGATGCCGTCATCCCCCACCTGCCCCGCCTGGCCGACCTGGGGGTGACCGCCCTCGAGCTCCTCCCCGTCGCCCAGTTCTCCGGCGCGCGCAACTGGGGCTACGACGGCGTCTTCCCTTTCGCCGCCCAGAGCTCCTACGGCGGCCCGGCCGGCCTGCGGCGGCTGGTCGACGCCTGCCATCGGACGGGCCTCGCCTGCTTTCTCGACGCGGTCTACAACCACCTGGGCCCCGAGGGCGGTGTCCACGGCCGCTTCGGCCCCTACACGACCGCGCGCTACTCGACCCCCTTGGGACCGGCCCTCAACTTCGACGGCCCGGGCTCGGACGAGGTCCGCCGCCACTTCGTCGAGAGCGCCCTCTGGTGGCTGGTCGACGTGGGGCTCGACGGCCTCCGCCTCGACGCGGTCCACGCCATCTCCGACCTCTCGGAGCGCCCCTTCCTCGCCGAGCTCTCGGAGGCCGTGGCGCGGGCGGCGGCCGGGCTCGGCCGGCCCCTCACCCTGATCGCCGAGTCCGCCACCAACGCGCTGCGCTTCCTCCGCTCCCGGGAGGAAGGGGGCTGCGGCTGCGCCGGCCAGTGGTCGGACGACCTCCACCACGCCCTCCACGCGGTCCTCACCGGAGAGCGGGACGGCTTCTACCGGGACTTCGGACGCCTCGAACCGCTCGCCACCGCCTACCGCCGGGGGTGGGTCTTCACCGGCCAGTACTCCGCCTACCTCGGCCGGCGCCACGGCGTGCCCTACCGCGAGGCGGCGGGCATGAGCCCGGACCGGCTGGTGGTCTTCGCCCAGAACCACGACCTCGCCGGCAACCGCGCCCAGGGAGAGCGCCTGGGGGCGCTCGTCCCGTTCGAGGCGGCCAAGCTCGCCGCCGCCGCGGTGCTCCTCTCCCCCTTCGTGCCCCTTCTCTTCATGGGCGAGGAGTACGGCGAGACGGCGCCCTTCCTCTTCTTCACCGACC
>CAZIIB010000097.1:0-8937 GCA_964539125.1 uncultured Thermoanaerobaculia bacterium
ACAGCCCGCACCGGATGCACACCGTCTCGTCCTTGAGCAGCGCCGTGCCCCGCACGTCCTCGCCGAAGAGCGCCGCCCCGGCCTCTCCGAGCTCCGCCACGGCCGCCTCCGCGAGGGCCGAGTCGGCGGCGATCTCGGCCAGCGGCAAGAGCTCGATGCAGTCTTCGGGGCAGACGTCGGCACACCCTCCGCACAGGATGCATTCCGTGCCGAGCTCCGGATCCTCGCGAAAGATCGTGTTGATCCAGCAACGCAGGCAGCGCGAGGCCTCGCCGCGGGCCACCGACTCGGGAAAGCACTGCTCGATCTCGGCGATCCCGATGCGCCGGTCGATGGGCAGGACGGGCGGTCGATGTCGCGGGATCCCTTCGTAATCGAAGGGGCGCTTGAAGCCGGGGAGGGGCTCGATCACCACCTCCAGCCGTTCGCGCGGGATCTCCGTTCCTCGGAGGAAGGCGTGGATCGACGAGGCCGCCCGTTTGCCGTCCGCGACGGCGGTGATGGCGATCCGGGGGCCGAAGGCCACGTCGCCGCCGGCGTAGACACCGGGCGCGGTGGTCGCGAGGGTGTCCGCATCCACCTGGATCGTCCCGCGGCGGGTGACCGCCACTCCATCGTCGGGCGACAGGAAGGACAGGTCGCTCGCCTGACCGATGGCCAGGATGACGGTGTCCGCCGCCATGGCGAGCTCGGTGCCCTCCTCGATCTTCGGGTTGAACCGGCCGTCCGCGTCGAAGACCGAGCTGCACTCGAGGGTTTCGAGGCCGGTCACCTTGCCGCCCGAGCCGAGGATCGTCTTGAGCCCCCGGCCGGGGTGGAAGACGACCCCCTCCCGGCGCGCTTCGGCCACCTCCTCCGTGTCGGCGGGCATCTCCTCCATGGACTCGAGGGACACCACGTGGACCTCCTTGACGCCGAACCGCAGCGCCGTGCGCGCCACGTCGAGGGCGGTGACGATGTTGATCTCGCGGTTGGCCACTTCCTCCGGCACGCCGGCCCGCAGCGCCGTGCGCGCCACGTCGAGGGCCACGTTGCCGCCGCCCACCACGACCACGCGCTGACCGATCTCGAGCCGGTAGCCCATGTTGACGTTGAGCAGGTAGTCGACCCCCTTGAGCACGCCGTCGAGGTCGACCCCGGGAACGTTCATGTCGCGGCCCTTGTGGGCGCCGATGCCCAGGAACACCGCCCGGAACCCGTCCCGGCGCAAGCTGGAGAGGGTGAAGTCGCGCCCCAGGCGCTGGTTGACCTTGAGCTCCACGCCGAGGCTCAGGATGGCGTTGATCTCCATCTTGATGAGCTCGCGGGGCAGGCGGTACTCGGGGATCCCCAGACGCAGCATGCCGCCGGCCACCGGCTGCGCCTCGAAGATCGTCACCGGGTAGCCGAGGAGGGCCAGGTCGTGGGCTGCCGCCAGCCCCGCCGGCCCGGCGCCGACGATGGCGATCCGCTCCTCGGGGTAGCGCAGCTCACGCTGGCCGTAGACCTCGCGCAGCACGTCGAGGTCGATCATGCTCTCGACGCCGAAGCGCTCGGTGACGAACCGCTTCAGCGCCCGGATCGAGATCGGCTCGTCCAGGGCGCCGCGGCGGCAGGAGGCCTCGCACGGGGCCGCGCAGATGCGGCCGCAGATCGAGGCCAGGGGGTTGGGGCGCCGGGCGACCGCGTAGGCCTCGCGGTAGCGCCCATCGGCGATGAGCGCCACGTAGCGTCCGGCCTCGGTGCCTACGGGGCACGCCGTGTAGCACGGGAAGTTGCTCTCGAGCCACGCTCGATCGACCCGGTGCCTGGACATCTCCGTCTCCCTTCGGCCACTACTTGGTCAGCGAGAAGCTCACTTCGGTGGAGCCCGAGACGGTCACCTGCTTGCTCACGCTCTTGAGCTTCGGGTGCCAGACCTTGACGGTGTACGAGCCGTCGGGCACGTTCTCGATCGTGTAGGCGCCGCTCGCGTCGGTGACCGCGAAGTAGGGCGTCGGCAGGGCGAGGATGAAGCCCTCCATCTCGGGGTGCACGTTGCACAGGAGGGTCGCGTTGCAGGGCTTCTTGAAGGTGTAGCTCTTCTTGTGCCCCTGCGGCCAGCTCCCCAGGTTGAAGCGGTCGGCGCACTTGTCCGGCGTGAACACGTTGTGGAGCAAAGCGTCGCTGTTGAGGAAGTCCACCGTCGTGCCCACCAGCACCGGCAGCACGTGGGGCTGGAACTGGATGTCCTTCTGGTCCATGAGCGCGTGCTCGGCGGGCGCCGGGAAGGTCTTGCCGGCGATCTGGTCGACATAGACGACGGCGTCGGCCGAGTTGCGCAGGCCCTTGCAGGTCACCTGGCCGTGGATCTCACCGGCGGTGAGCGGGCCCGCGACGGTCAGGAGCGTGACGAGGGAAAGCAGGAGTGGGGTCTTCATGGCGTTTCATCTCCGTGAGCGGTCGGCTCTAGTACGCGAAGCGCAAGACCGCGGCGAGCTGGTAGTTCTGGGTCTCCTCCAGGTCGCGGCGGTACTCCAGCATCGTCTTGATGTTGGCGCGCATCAGGAAGGTGAAGTTGGCGTTGAGGAAGCGCGACTTCGGCGCGGAGCTGTCCCCGGGGGTCAGATCCTCGTAGCGCAACGAGACCTGAAACGGCGGCTTGATCACGTAGTCCGCCTGCAGGAACCAGGTGTCGTAGCCGGGCTTCGTCTCGTCGAGCTGGGCACCGGACTCGTCGCTCACCCGTAGCGTGTCCGTGCCGTGGAGCGCCACACCGAAGAGGTTGAGGTCGTTCCAGATCCAGGAGCCGAAGACACCGACGCGCTGGTAGCGGCGATCCTGGACGTTGAACGTCACGCCGTTGGCGTCCTCCACCGGGAAGTCGATGCCCGAGCCGTCCCCGGAGTAGCCGAGGAGCCCGACGCGGAGCGACTTCTCCCGCCAGTTCTCGGGCGGCAGCGTGACGCCGGTGGTGTCGCCGTCCAGCCCCATGCCGCCGAACTTGTAGTCGATCCGGGCCCAGACGTCCTTCGAGTTGTTGCCGTCGACGGTGTCGTTGGGGCCGGGGCCGAGCCCGTTGGTGACACCCACCGTGTAGAACAGCCGGTGGTGGGCGATGCCGTACATCTCGATGCCCTTGACCAGCGACGGCAGGCTGATGCCCACGTCCTCCTCGAGGCCGGTGCCGCCGTGCAGCCCGATGGGGTTGTAGGCGAACAGGGTGTCGACCCCGTTGTCGGTCATCAACCACATCTCCTGGAACCGGTCCTCCAGGTCGGGCGAGAACTTGCCGACCTTGAAGTTGACCAGGTTCTCCGGGCCGAACGGCGAGTTCACGTGGAGCTGGGCGTGCTCGATCTCGGTCTCGGTCCCTCCGTCCGAGGTCTCGCCGAAGGTGAACTCGCCGAAGAAGCTGAAGTGGTCACCGAGCGTGCCCGCCGAGAAGATGTTGGCCTCCTGCGGGAACTGGAAGTCGTTGTGGGTGACCTGGTGGCCGCTGTCGTCCTTGCTGGAGGCGTAGACGTTCGCCATCTTGACGTTGATGGCGAGGGGCGCGCCCCCCGGCAGATCGCTCGGGTAGACGGCATCGGGCCAGACGCGCTTGTAGGCTTCGGCGCCCAGGCTGACCGGCTTCTCCTTGACCTGCGCCTCGGTCTCGGAGGGCAGTCGATAGCCGCGCAACCGGAAGGCTTCGCCGAAGGGGTTGAGCTTCGGGAAGACGGTGTGGCAGGTCTGACAGCTCGTGTGGTACTTGCGAGCGAAGACGGGCAAGGCGTGGACCGGGGCGACGGTCACGAAGACCAGCGCGAGACCCATCACCGCGATCATCGCGTGGGCCAGCGCTCGCCTCGAATAAGGTGTCTCTCCTCTCATGGGATCCTCCTTGGTCATCGGGCCAATCGATGAATACCAAGCTAAAGCGCCGGCGGGTGCGACACCATCCGCCGAGTGCATCATTTTGTTGATGCACTTACATCAGAGGAGTGGGGACTAGATCAGCCGGTGGTGGAGGGCGAAGGAGACCGCCTCGAGCTTGCTGTGGACCTCGAGCTTGCGGAGGATGTTCTGCACGTGGTTGCGCACCGTCGTGACACTGATGAACAGGGAGTCGGCGATCTCCTCGGTGCCGGTGCCGTCGGCGAGCAGCCGGAGCACCTCCACCTCGCGACCGGTCAGGGGGCGGTGCGGGGCCTCCTCCGGCTGGGCAGCCGTAAGCTGGGGAGGGATCGGGAGGCCGGCGGCCCGGGGTGGGGCACCGAGAGCGACCAGTCCGGCGGCCGTGACCGGCTGCACGAGGTGCAGCATGGTGAACTGCGAGCTCCTCGGCCCCGGCACGACGACGACCGTGATCTCGACCAGGACGACCTGCCCGTTCTCCTTGCGCAGGCTCAACCGGAAATGGCGGATCGCCTCGCGGCGCCGGACCATCTTGGTGAGGAGACAGTCCTCGTCGCAGTACCGGTTGCCGAACACGTCCCGGCCGCACAGGAGCTCGTGGCAGGGCTTGCCCAGGACCTCGGAGGCAGTGAAGCCGAGAAGGCTCTCGGCGGCCTTGTTCCAGATGACGATGCGTCCGTCCTCGTCGGTGCCGAAGGCGGCATCGGCAGTGCTTGCCACCAGCTCTAGCGGATCGGTCGACACCCTTCAGGCCTCAGGAACCCCTGCATGTTACTCCGTGGCGGACGCCGCCGGCTGGACATGGGGCCTGGAGAGCCCGTAGACAAGGGAAAGGAGGCCTCTCATGCGTCGCACCCCCGTGCTCGTCGCCGTCGCCCTCGGCTGCACCCTGCTCCTCGTCCTGATCCTGATCGGGGGCGCGCCTCGGATCTCCGCCGACACCCCGTCCGAGGTGATCGTGACCAATTTCCCCAAAGTGCAGAAGATCGAGGGGAGCGTCTCGGTGGCGGAGCCGATCCCGCACGCCGCGTTCGTTCGCCGCCTGGACGTGGTCGTGCCGCCGGTGGCCCGCTCGGCCACGACCGGCCTGGTCGAAGCCGGGGTGATCGACGCCGCCGGGTTCACCCACGCGGTGCTCGGGTTGCGCGGTGACGTCCAGGGCAACCTCCTGCGCGAGGGCGTCGTCGGCGCCGTCCTGGTACCCGACGAGGAGCCGGTGCTCCAGGCGCTCCGCGAGCAGGCGCGCTACGACTTCCCCGTGGAGGTCCGGGCCGAGGTGCTCAAGAAGGACCGGGGCTACTTCGCCTCCGGCCAACCCCGGCGCGTCCTGGGATTCCCCCGCTACCGGGTGTTCCTCTACAACACCTCGGACCGCTCGGTGGACGCCGACCTGTACGTGTACCTGACGGATTGAGCGGTGTGTCCGGGGCTCTAGACAACCTCGAGGTCCAAACTCACGCGGAGCTGGCGCTGTCGCGCATCCTCGTAGTCGGCCCAGGCGTCGCGCCCCGGGCGCGGTGGGTGCCGTCGTAGGGCGCACCACCTCCCTCAGCGAAATCGGGTACCACCGCCAGATGTTGAATGGCCGTCGCATCTTCGTCCACCATACTCATAGCAAGGCCGGTCTCCGCCATGACGGCCTCCCCTTTGTCCCGGCCTCACCCGTGGAACAGAACCTCCCCGCCTCGCTCCGCTAGGTCCTGCGTCGCAAGCTTGCCCAGCCCGTTCGTCGCCCCGATAGCCAAGATCACTTGCTGCTCGCTCAGAGGCAGCGCTGGCAGCGTCAGTGCGAACCGGTGAGGGCAGGCAGCCTGGCTCCCAGCGTCGTTCCGACGGTCCATGACAAACTTGGGGCGTGACAGGCACGTGAGTTCCAGTGCCCGAGGTCACAGGCGAGACACCATGATCAACGCAGTCACTATTTCCAACTACCGCAGCCTCGGCGAGCACACCCGTCTGGAGCTGGACAGTCTTACAGCCCTGGTTGGCCCCAATGGGTCTGGAAAGAGCAATGCTGCAGACGCGCTTCGCTTCGTAGCCGATGCCATGGCGATCGGCCTCTCCGGGGCAATCACCGAGAGAGAAGGCATCAGGGCCGTCCGACGATGGAGTAGCGGTCGGCCGTTCGACCTTTCCATCAATCTCGATGTCCTTCTTGCGTCGGGTCCAGCCCGGTACAGTTTCGAGCTGGCTGGGGATCGGGACGATGAGTATCGAGTGAAGTCAGAATCGGCAGAGGTGGTCATTGGTTCGGAACGATGCGCATTCCTGGTGAAGGGAGGCTCGTGGCGACAAGGACCTGCGGGACTCAACCCACAGGTGGATCCACAGAGCCTGGCACTTCCTCTCATTGGAGGAGATACTCGTTTTCAAGGCCTGGTGAATGAGCTTCGACGCCTCACGGTCTACTCGATCTTCCCGGACACCCTCAAAGCACCTCAAAAGTACGACCCCGCAACCCCGATGAAGCGCCACGGTTCGAACTGGGCGTCCATTTTGCGGGATCAGGCGGCGGAAACGTGGAAGCCAGAGTTAGTGGAAGCCTTGCACAAACTCACTGGCGACGTCGAGGACATACGGGTCAAGACGGCTGCTGGCTACCTGGTAACCGAGCTTCGCCACACCTCGCCCCCGAAGGCAAAGCGCAAGAAGTGGTTTGCCGCTGCACAACAGTCGGATGGGACACTCCGTGTCGCTGGCATTATCACCGCCCTTCTCCAAGAACCTCCTCTTCCCTTGATCGGCATCGAGGAACCCGAACTCACCGTGCATCCAGGAGCAATTCCGCTGCTGTTCGACTACCTTCGCCAAGCCGAGAAGCAAAGCCAGGTTCTGATTACCACGCATAGCCCGGAGCTCCTGAACCTCCTCGACGCTGACCAGGTACGTGTCGTCACCCGAGCTGCGGGCGGCGCTACGCGAATTGACCGGATGAGTGAAGACCAGCGCGACTCCGTTCGCGCCGGCCTCCTCAGCTTGGGCGAGCTGCTCACTCTCGGAGACCTGCAAGGCCAAGAGCTTCTCCCGCTGGAAGCCGTTTGAGATGAGGGGATACATCCTCGTCGAAGGCCACGGAGATATTGCCGCCGCCGCCAACCTAGTGTCGCGCCTGTGGCTCGAGCTCAAGGGCTCGTTTCCCTGGGCCACTCCCATGCGCTGGAACAACCTCGCTCGCGCGGAGGGCCTGGAGCGTGGCGCTGAGTACGTGCGACGGCGAGGCGACTCCCGAGCGCTCCTCGTGCTTCGCGACGAGGACGACCGATGCCCCGGGGACGAGGCCCCCAAGCTGGCAGGCATTCTCCGAAGCCTTGCTCTCCCCTGTCCTCCAGCGGTCGTGCTCCTCCATCCCGAGTACGAGGTTCTCTTCCTGCCCTGTATCGAGCGCATGGCAGGTGAAAGCCTCCCCTCTCCTGTAGGCCCCAGACCGGGGATTGTTGCCGGCGCAACCTGGAACGGAGATTGGGAGCGCTTGCGAGGGGTCAAGGAGTGGTTGAGCCAGCAGTTCCCCCCCCATCGGGCTTACAAGCCCGTCCTCGACCAGTTGCCCCTGACGAGGATGCTCGACCTGCCGACGCTGCGCGCTGCGAACCTATCGAGCTTCTTCAGGCTCGAGAGAGCGCTGGCGTTCTTGCGGGATCACGATGAAGGGAGCGCTGTCTACCCGGCGCCGCATGCTGAAGAGGAGATGACGTAGGAGCCTCCGGAGCCGAGAGCCCGATGCGCGTCGTCGACGTCCACAACCACTTCTACCCGCCCGCGTACCTCGCCGCGCTCCAGGAGGAGACGAGCGCGGTTCGGGTGACGGAGGACGCCCGGGGCCAACTCCGGCTCCACTACCCGGGCGACTTCAACGTGGTGGTCGCCGGGCACCGGGACATCGCCTACCGCGAAGAGGTCCTCGAGCAGGCGGGGATCGCGACCCAGGTGCTCACCCTGACCACTCCCGGCACCCACGTCGAGACGCCCCAGCGCGCCGCCCATCTGGCGCGGCTCGTCAACGACGCGTTCGCGGCGATCGTCGCCGAGCGGCGGCCCCGGTTCGCGGCGCTCGCCACTCTGCCGCTCAACGATCCCGAGGCCTCGGCGGCCGAGCTCCGGCGCGCCGTTCTCGAGCTCGGCCTGCCCGGCGCCATGCTGTTCAGCAACGTGAACGGCACGGCTCTCAGCGACCCCCGGTTCGCGCCCCTCTACGAGGAGGCCGACGCCCTGGGGGTGGTGCTCCACGTCCATCCGACGGCCCCGGTGGGAGTCGAGGCGATGACCGGGCACTGGCTGATGCCCTTGCTGGGCTTTCCCTTCGACACCACGCTGGCCGCCGCCAAGCTGGTCTTCTCCGGCACCGCCGGCCGCTACCCGCGCATCCGCTGGGTCCTCTCTCACCTGGGGGGCGCCGTCCCGTATCTCGCCGAGCGCCTCGACCGCGGGTATCACGCCTTCCCCGAGTGCCGCGCCCACCTCGACCGGCCGCCGAGCGAGGTCCTCGCCGGCTGGTACTACGACACGGTCAACTTCGACCCTCGGGCGCTCCGCCTGGCGATCGACTTCGCCGGCCCGGAGCACCTCCTGGCCGGCAGCGACTACCCCCACCAGATCGGGAGCCTGGAGACGATGCTCGAGAGCCTCCGGGCGGTGGAGCTCTCCGACGAGGACCGCGCGGCGATCCTGTGCGGCAACGCCGCCCGCCTCTACGGCCTGGAGTAGGGAGCGCCGCCCGTCCGCTTCACGCGGTCTTGCCCCCCTGGAGAGCCCGCCAGGAGCGGCCTTCGCGCTCCAGGAGGTCGTGGGAGCGGTCCGGGCCCCAGGTGCCGGCCCGGTAGTTGGGGAAGTCCTCCGGCGGCTCGCTCTCGTGGCGCTCGACGATGGGGTCGACGATCGACCAGGCCCGGTCGATCCAGTCGGCCCGGGCGAAGAGGGTCTGGTTGCCCTGCATGACGTCGAGGAGCAGCCAGGCGTAGGCGCGAGGCGGCGAGCCCACGCCGAAGGCGTCGGCGTACAGGAAGCGCGAGGTCACGGGGGTGAGGCGGATGTCGGGGCCCGGCTGCTTGGCGATGAAGGTCTGGAGGATCCCCTCCTGGGGCT